>JAKFCI010000518.1:0-1558 GCA_036676725.1 Chitinophagaceae bacterium | reverse complement strand
GCCAACGCTGTAAGGGCAGGATCATCGAATCATATTGGTTGTACTTGGTCCGTTTGACACCCGCTAAGGTATGAATGCGTGGCAATTCTTGAATAAAACGCAAGAAATAGCGTCTTAACTCTGCTGCACTGTGCCATTTTTGAAAAGCGAAAGTGGTGCGCCACATGCGCCAGAAATTGGTTTCAAAAAAGGCCTCATCAAAAAATTCATCAATGCGGCGGCTGCCAATTTTTTCTTCTTTTGAAGCCAATAGGCGCAGCATCTGTGCACGATGTAGCGTATTCAGACCAAGCTTTGCCGCATCCGCAATGACATGTTCGGCATCAATTAAACGTGCATTGGCGTGGGTTTTTACTTTTTCATTAAACCCACGACATTCTTCACGCACTGAAATGTCTGGATTTTCCAAGGATGGAATACTGGAAAATAAGTCCCATAGGCACAGATAGGTTTCATCGGTCAGCATCCGCCCACCACGTGTTACCCAAGCTTGCGCGGCATGCGGTGTATGTCCGCCATCCATCGAGCCACCTGAAATATCGAGTTCTTCTAAAATATGGATATTTTTGGCAGGGACTTTGGCATCACGGATCGCAAATGCAGCAGCAGCCATACCTGCAATACCACCACCAATGATCCAAAGATGGGACTGTTGCGCGTCTAATGGGGTTCGCTTCTTATTTTGCATGGTTCACCTTTAATTCTGATGTTAAAAATTATGAAGTTAAAAATGTGGTTTAGAGAAATAAAACCTTATAAATAGTAAGTCTTTTTATATATGAAAAATGTATGAAAAGGGAAGTAATTCCCCCATTATATTTTGTAATCGAAAATAAGCATATGATGGCTATTTTTAATACACATTTGTCTTTTTATTAAAATTGAATATGATCTAAATAACTGATTTTGCATTTTATTGTTGAGTAATTGCTCTATTGTTGTTTTCACGATTGCCTATGCTAAATTTCCTTAAAAATAGGCTTTTTTATTTATCATTAAAAAATATAATGGACGTACACGCTGCGGCTTGATCACGATATAAATGTGAAAAATAACTGATAAAGTGAATATCGTAAAAACTTTGTTTAGCGTAAAATCGCAGCTGATAAATTCTCTCAATTTAGAGGTCACTCTTGGAATCATTTTGGATTTTGGGCTCGATTGCCTTTGCATTAATGTTAGGCGCAATGAGCCCTGGGCCGACGTCGATTTATGTAGCAAAAAATTCGATTGCGATTTCTCGAAAGCATGGCCTCTTTACCGCACTGGGGACTGGAACAGGCGCAGCTGTTTTTGGTCTGTTGGCTGTACTTGGTTTACAAGCCTTGTTGTTGGCAGTGCCGTCAGCGTATTTGGCCTTAAAAATCTGTGGTGGGATCTATTTGCTTTGGCTCGCATTTAAAATTATTAAACATGCCAAAGAGCCAATTGAGGCAGATCATTCCAGCTCAAAAGCAATGACTTTACGCCGTGCCTTTATGACTGGTTTAATTACTCAGCTCTCCAACCCTAAAATTGCGATTGTTTTAGCCAGTATTTTTACTGCACTTTTACCCAA
>JAKFCI010000517.1:0-12731 GCA_036676725.1 Chitinophagaceae bacterium | reverse complement strand
ATATTGCCTGCTATTACATTTATATTTTTAAAGTTCTTTTTAACGCTTTTTAATGATTCTATTATTCCTGCAGAATGACCATGGGCACTATCAAGGCAAACCAGATCAACACCAACACTTTCCAATGCCGCAACCCTGTCTAAAATATCTTTTGTTACACCAATTGCAGCGCCAACCAACAAGCGGCCACGGGTATCCTTAACCGCTTCCGGGTAACTGGTTAGTTTTAAAATGTCGCGGTAAGTAATTAAACCAATTAATTTACCCGAACTATCAACAACCGGAAGTTTTTCAATTTTTGTTTGGCGTAAAATAGCTTCTGCTTTTTTCAGGTCGGTGCCTTCCGGGGCTGTAATGAGGTTTTCTTTGGTCATGACATCGCTTACCTTTTGGCTCATATTTTCTTCAAAACGCAGATCGCGGTTTGTAAGGATGCCCGCTAGTTTGCCACCAGAATCAACAATAGGAATACCACCTATTTTATTTTCCAACATTAATTTTAAAGCATCTCCAATGGTTGCATTCACCGTTAAGGTAATGGGATCAACGATCATCCCGCTTTCACTTCTTTTTACTTTGCGCACCTGGTCGGCTTGTTTTTCGATGGTCATGTTCTTGTGCAGAATGCCTATGCCACCCTCTCGTGCCAGGGCAATTGCCATAGAAGCTTCTGTTACGGTATCCATTGCTGCTGACAGCATTGGAATATTTAGTGTAATGTCTTTTGTTAATTTGCTTGAGATGGATACATCGCGGGGAAGGATGTTGGAGTAAGCCGGAACCAGCAATACATCGTCGAACGTTAAACCTTCAATGAAATTCCTGGAAGAAGTGTAATTGTTTGCAGCCATGTGCGAAGATAAGGAGGTAGCGTCAATTTCAAAATGCCTGCATTTATACAATTAACAAATTGGCTTTTATATTAATTTATATAATTTGCCTGGCATACTTACAACTACTCCTTGCAATTCCAGGTTTAAAATAGCAGCCGCAATTGCGCTGCTGCTTAGCCCGCTTGATATATTGATTTCATCTATATGCAACAATTCATTTTGCTGCAGTAATTGAACTATTTGTTTTTCATCAGTTGATAGCTCAATAAATAATTCCCGCTGCTTTTTTGTATTTGGTTTTTTTTCTTTCCATCCCATTACTTCCAGAAGTTCCTCTGCATCGGTTAACAAAATAGCTTTGTTGTTTTTTATGAGGTGATTGCACCCGCTGCTATATTTATCTGTTGTTCGGCCCGGCACTGCAAACACATCGCGGTTATAGGCATCGGCTAGTTTGGCGGTGATCATGCTTCCGCCTTTTATATTTGTTTCAACTAAAACAGTCGCATCACAAATACCTGCAACCAACCTGTTACGCAAAGGAAAATTATGTTTGTCGGGTTTGGTATTGCTAAAAAATTCTGTAAGAATTCCACCATCTTTTTTCAACATTTCTTTTGCTAATCCAGCATGCTCCGAAGGATAAATTGTTTGCAAACCATGACCAACCACACCGATGGTAGGTAAATCATTTTTTATTGCAGCCTTATGTGCATAAGCATCTATACCAAATGCCAAGCCACTGACGATAAGAATATTTTGTTCTGATAAATCTTTGACGAGTTTTTCGGTAAAAGATTTGCCATATTCAGTATTGCTGCGGGTTCCAACAATGCCTACAATTTTTGATGCATTTAATTCAGCCGAAACCCTATAAAATAAAAGAGTAGGAGAGTCGTAACAATTTAATAAGCGTTGCGGGTAGCTTTTATCAGTTAGGAATAAAGTTTGGATTTTGTACCGGCTAATAAAATCTATTTCTTTTTCTGCAGATTCAAAATCAGTAAAATCTTTTAAAGATTTTGCCCTTACAGCGCCAATGCCATCTATCTTTTCAAGATCGGATTTTTTTGCATTAAAAATCGTTTGTGCATCGCCGTAATGCTGCACTAAAATCTTTGCATGAACATCGCCAATATTAGGCACGAGCGTTAATGCAAGTTGATAAAGCAAATCCTGGTTCATTAAGCTAAAATGAAAGTTGATCAATTGTTAAGATAACAAATTATACAACCTCCTGTTTTTTCAACGATTGCTCATGAACTATTTAGATATCACCTTTACTTCAGTTCTACGGTTTTGGGCCCTGCCTTCTTCTGATGTATTATCGCTAATTGGTTTTGTTGCTCCAAAGCCTTTGGCTGATAGCCTGTTTACTGCAATGCCTTTACTCGTTAAGTAAACAACAACCGATTTTGCTCTTTCCTGTGATAATTTTAGATTATCAGCAGCTTTTCCAATTGCATCAGTATGTCCTTCAACCTGGATTTTTATAGAAGGATTTTCATTTAATAAAAGAATTAATCGATCTAATTCAATTTGCGATCCTGGTTTTAATTCGTATTTATTAAAGTCGAAGAAGATATTTTTAAGGATCACTACAGCATTCGCTTCAATTGGCTGTAGCGGAATATTTTTTTGATAAACTGAATCTGGTGATTTATCTTTTAAAGAATAATTATCTGAATAAAATAAATAGCCACGCCTGTTCACATTAAATGCATAGTCTTTACCCACCGGCAATGTAATCAGGTAATTGCCGCCTTCATCGGTTTGTACTTTAGAAATTATTTGTGCAGTAGCCAGGTCAATAAGTTCAACTGCAGATGGTAACCCTGAATTTGTTTTTTTATCAAAAACTTTTCCTTTAACCCACAATGTTTTATTTGGACGAATGCCTTCCCTTAGTTCAAAACTATAAATATCCAAACCGCCGCGGCTGTCGCTGCGGTCGCTTGCATAATAAGCGGTCTTTGCATCTGCCGCAATAAATAAAGTGCCTTCGTGATTTATTGTATTTATGGGATAACCAAGGTTTTCGGGATTGCTCCATTTGCCTTCGGCATTTTTACGGATCAGAAAAAGATCTTCTTCGACGTAGCCCGGAAGCGTGTTTGAAGTAAAGTACAAAGTTTGATTATCAGCATGAATAAAAGGACTCGATTCATCACCAACCGTATTTATTTCCGGGCCTAAATTTTCTGCTTTACTCCACTTGCCATTGGGCTCCAAATGCGCAACATACAAATCGCTTCCACCTAAGCCTCCAGGGCGGCGGCTGGCAAAATACAAACTTCTTTTATCGGGTGATAAACTTGGTTGCGAATCCCAATGTTCTGTGTTTACCTGGCTACCCAAATTCACAGCTTCGCTCCATCCTTCATTGGTTAAATATGAAATGTACAAATCACAACCGCCAAAGCCATCTTGCCTGTTGCAGCCAGTAAATACAAGCCAATTGGCATCCTGCGAAATATTTTGAGCACCTTCATTTTGTGGTGTATTAATATTGCCTGGTAATGGATTAGATGCACTCCATGCACCTGCTTTTTTTATGCTTCCAAAAAAATCCTCATTGAAATTATTTAACCGCCTTGTAAAAATAATTTTATCACTTTCAATCGGAATTGTTGGAAAGTATTCTGATTCTTTCGAGTTGATTGCCTCACCTAGATTTTTAGGTTCAAAAACGTAATTCTTATTCGGGTTATTTTTTTCAAAATCAACAGCAAACTGGTAGGTGCGTTTCCTGTATTCAGCAGCTTTTCTTGCATTGGGACCTAGTTTCGGGGAAGCTAAAAGCGAGGTGATTACATCCAAAGCTTTTTGGAACTGTCCTAAGCCGGCAAGATTTATTGTGTAGGGAAGTTTGTATTCCGCAGTATAATTGGAATCGATTAAAAAGGATTTTTCATACGTAGCAATACTTTTTTCATGATCCTTAACCTGCCCGTAAATACCAGCTAAAGAAAGATAGGCATCAATGTATTTGCCATCACGTTGAATGGCTTCATTTAAAGACTCAATTGCATCTTTGTATTTTCCTTCCTGCGCTTTTTCTAATGCTTTATTATAAGATTCAATTGCCTTTTTATTGATCTTGGAAACATCATATTGTGCATTTGATAATTGAAATGAAAAAAGGGAAGCTATGAAAAGAATTATTCGCAGGGTCTTCATCTGATGAAGTTAAAAAACTATTATGGCTACTACTAACCTACAAAAGATTTTAACTTTTGGTAGGCGTTTATTATACCCAGTAAATTTTCTAATTAAGGAACATTAATGTACTTATGAATTTGAAGTGATAGCTGCCACTGCGGGTTTGATTTAATGTAGTCAATGATCAGCGGGGTAACTGCCTGCGATTTATCCCATTCTGGTTGTAGGTATAATTTACATTTTGCTGGAACAAGTGTTGCATGTTTTTCTGCCCAATCAAAATCAGATTTATTAAAAACAACAACCTTTAATTCATTCGCATGTGCTAAAACTTCTGGTAAGGGTGCTTTAAATTTTTTTGGCGATAACGTGATCCAATCCCAATTGCCAGAAAGCGGCGAACTGCCCGAAGTTTCAATATGTGTTTTAAGACCTGCGTTTTTTAATTGTTTTGTAAGTTCTGTGAGGTCATGCAAAAGCGGTTCGCCACCAGTAATTACAACAATGCGGGCCGGGGTTTGCGCTACGTTAAAAAGCAGTTCTTCTATTTTGTATTGAGGATGTTTAGAGGCATCCCAACTTTCTTTTACATCGCACCACACGCAGCCGACATCACATCCTCCAAGCCGTATAAAATAGGCAGCTTTTCCCTGGTGCATTCCTTCGCCCTGCAAGGTGTAAAAATGTTCCATTACAGGTAAGGAAGTCGAAATATGTTGTTCTATTGTATTCAATCTTTTCTAATGTTTTCTTTAATTCAATTTTATTTAAGGACTTAATCATAATGCTTCATAGCACAAGCTTTAAAAGTATTTTTCATTAATGCAGCAATGGTCATCGGTCCAACTCCGCCAGGTACCGGTGTTATATATGCGCATTTTGGTGCTACATTTTCAAAATCAACATCACCCCTTATTCTATAACCGGATTTTTTTGATTCATCAGGAATACGTGTAATACCAACATCAATTACAACAGCGCCTTCTTTTACCATATCTTCTTTTAAAAAATCCGGCTTTCCTAATGCAGCAATAATGATATCGCCACTTTTACAAATTTCCTTCAAATTGGTGGTTTGCGAGTGGCAAATAGTAACCGTACAATTTCCCGGGTTTCCGGATCCGCTTAACAAAATACTCAATGGCCTGCCTACAATGTTGCTGCGGCCAATTACCACGGCATGTTTGCCTTTGGTTGGAATTTTGTAGTGCTCCAATAAAAGTAAAATGCCATAAGGGGTAGCAGGAATAAAAGTTGGTTGTCCTAGCACCATTTTACCAATTGTGGTGGGGTGAAAGCCGTCCACATCTTTTAAAGGATCAATTGCATTAATTACTTCTTCTGCTGAAATATGTTCAGGCAATGGAAGTTGTACCAAAATTCCATCCACATCCGGATCCCTGTTTAGTTCATTTATAGAATCTAATAATTTTATTGAGGAAACTGTACTTTCAAATCGAATTAGTGTTGACTTAAACCCTACCTCGTGGCAAGCTTTAACCTTAGCTGAAACATAAGTTTCACTTGCGCCGTTATTTCCTACCAAAACTGCTACTAAATGAGGTACCGTTTTGCCATTGGCCGAAAGCTGGGCCACCTCCATTTTTAGCGAATCTTTGATTGCCTGTGCTGCTTCTTTGCCGTTCAAAATTTGCATGGCGCAAAGGTAAAGGAGGGCATCCTTCTTAAAATCGATTTTTATTTTGATTATGATTTCCTTCTGTTTATCTTAGAATAACAAACTACTGCTTTGATTAAGATTGCTTTAAGTATACTTTTTTCTCTTACTATAATTCATTCTGCTGCTCAAATCAGCAGAATTCCTGTGTCATCTATCTATACAAAAATTGGAGCCTACACAAAAAATCATTCAGATGCTTTTTCAATGCAGGCAAACCAGGCTGCTTTAGCGGAAATAAATTCTTTAAGTGGCGGCATTTACGGCGAGAAAAGATTCATGTTGAACGATCTTTCTTTATATCAAATGTCATTTGCTCTTCCTACTCAATCGGGCAGCTTCGGTATTGCAGGTACCTATTTTGGTAATAAGGAAAATAACGAAAAAGAAATAGGTTTTGCCTACGGCAGAAAGTTGGGCAACAGGGTTTCTGTCGGAGCGCAGTTTAATTATTATGCTATTGATGTAGCCGGTTATGGGTCAGCGTCGTCAATTAATTTTGAAGCCGCCATGCTTTTGCATGTAAATGAACACGTACATGTGGGTATACACGTTTATAATCCGGCCGGTGCTGCATTAAATAAAGGAGAAGAAGAAAAGCTGCCATCTATTTATAATATTGGCGTAGGTTATGAAGCCTCAAGCCGGTTTTTTGTTAGTGCCGAAATTGAAAAAATGGAGGAATACCCGGTAAGTGTAAATGGCGGGATGCAATATGCCTTTGAGGATAAAATGTTTGCTCGTGTTGGATTTGCCTCTGGAAGTTCTCTTTACTATTTTGGTTTTGGTGTTGCATTGCAATCATTCAGGATTGATGCAACAGCATCTGTTCATCCCCAATTAGGTATAACTCCAGGCATATTATTGTTGTTTAAAAAGAAGGATTAAAATTTGAAGCAATATATTTTCATATTGTTTCTTCATTTGTTGACAACCACTATTCTTTTTGCGCAAAAAATAACGCTAACCACCGAGCAACAAATAGAAAATTTAACCGAATTATTAGAAGATGAAATTGAAGACGATCAGTTCTTACAACAACTTCAGCATTTTATAGAACATCCGCTTAATTTAAATTCGGCCACTGCCGATGATTTGCGTACACTTCGGGTAATTACAGACTTACAAATCGACAACTTTTTTTATTACAAAAAAATTTTTGGTTCCTTAATAAATATTTATGAATTGCAGGCCGTTCCTACCTGGGACATTACCACAATACGTAAGTTGCTACCATTTGTAACTGTTAGAAATGAAATCAATGCAAAGGATGCAATTCGCTCAAGAACAAAAAATGGGGACCATACTTTTTTATTGCGTAATACAAGAATATTAGAACAGCAAAAAGGATTTGATAAAACATTACCTAATCATTATTTGGGAAGTAAAGACCGGCTGTTATTTCGATATAAATATGTTTATAAAAATTTGCTGCAATACGGAATAACTGGAGATAAAGATGCTGGCGAACAATTTTTCAAAGGCGTACAGTCAAAAGGATTTGACTTTTATTCTGCCCATTTTTTCTCCCGTCAATTAGGCAAAATAAAATCTTTGGCTATAGGTGATTTTACTGTTAATCTTGGACAGGGTTTAGTGCAGTGGCAATCATTGGCTTTTAAAAAAAGTGCCGATGTAATAAATATTAAAAGACAAGCGCCGGTATTAACACCGTATACGTCTGCAGGCGAATACAATTATAACAGGGGCGTAGGAATTACAGTCCAGAAAAACAAATTAGAATTAACTGTTTTTGCTGCGCATACCAAAATAAATGGAAATGCAATTATAGATTCTTCAACGAATGAAGAAGCATTCTCAAGTTTTTTAAATTCTGGCTTTCATCGTACACAAAATGAAATTATTGACCGATACAATATCGATCAAACTTCGATTGGCGGAAATATCAATTTCGCTACCTCTTTATTTAAAATTGGTTTTAATGCAATAGGCAACCAATTTTCCAAGCCATTATATAAAAGAGATGAACCCTATAACAAATGGTCAATTAAAGGAAATCGGTGGAAAAATTATAGTGTTGATTATAGTTTCACTTACAAAAACGTACATTTTTTTGGCGAAGCAGCAATGGATAAAAACACCAATAAAGCTATTAACAGTGGTGCATTAATTTCTGTTGATCCTAAGGTTGATATTTCTTTATTGTACCGGAATATTGAATCTGCATATCAATCGCTATACGGAAATGCATTTACCGAAAATGTTGCTCCAACAAATGAAAATGGTTTTTATTTTGGTATGACCATGCGTCCAAAACCTGGCTTACGTATAGATGCATTTACAGACCATTATAAATTTCCCTGGATAAAATTTAGAACCGATGCGCCAGGATACGGACGGGATTATTTAATTCAATTTACCTATCAACCAAACAAGCAATTTGAATTATATACAAGATTTAAAAACGAAAGAAAATCTATTAATGAACCAGTAACCGATTCCGTATTGAATTTTATTGTGCAAAAGCCACGTAGTAGTTGGCGGGTAAATGTCATCAATCATTTTTCAAATGTTTTTACTTTAAAACTGAGAACAGATATCGTTTGGTACAATAAAAATCGCCAGCTTGCAGAAGAAGGTTACCTCGCGTATATGGAAGGAGCGTATAAGGTCAATTCAAAACTTTCGTGGAACTTAAGAGTGCAATATTTTGAAACAGAAGGTTTTAATAGCAGGATTTATGCGTACGAGAGTGATGTATTATATGGTTATTCCATACCTGCTTTTTTTGATAGAGGCATGCGTTATTATATGAATCTAAATTATGATCTGAATGAAAAATTAAGCTTGTGGCTTCGTTTTGCACAAACGCGTTATAAAAACAAACAAATTATAGGTTCAGGACTTGATGAAATAAATGGAAAAGCCCGTTCAGAATTGAAATTTCAAATTCGAATGATTTTATAAACTTAGCCTTAAAAACAAGTTTAACAAATAGTAATTATTAACCATAATATACCAATAATACCCTGAAATACAAGTAAAAAATCAATTTTTTTTGGTCAGTGTTAAAAAATAATTATAATTTGGCGCAGCAAAAAGGATGTTAAAAATGTCTCCTTTTTCGTGTAAAGGCAGAGTTCGTCTTTATCAACCGCTTTAGAAACCTTTTTACTTAAATCAAACGTTCAAATGAGAAAAATTGCATCATTGCTTACGATGCTAATGCTCTTTAGTGTATTAGCATTTGCACAAACCCGGAATGTAACGGGCACAGTGAGAGACAATCAAGGGAATCCAATTCCTTTTGCGACCGTTACAGAAGCTGGAACGCGAAATGCGGTTCAGGCTGATGCCAACGGTGCATTTACAATTAAAGTTGCCGACAATGCCCGTCTGGCTGTTTCTGCTACTGGCTACACAGCGCAAACAATTGAAGTGGCTAACGCAGAAACTATTTCACTTGTCCGTTCTGAGCAGCAATTACAGGAAGTAGTTGTTACCGCTCTTGGACAAGCAAGACAAGCAAAAGAGTTAGGTTATTCAACAGCTAAAGTAAAAGCTACAGAATTAACGCAAGCTTCTCCTGTAAATCTTCAAAATGGATTAACGGGTAAAGTTTCTGGTTTAAACATCAACACAACTAATAATGGTGTTTTTGCTCAAACCCGTATTACTTTAAGAGGTATTCGCTCTCTTACTGGTAATAACCAACCAATGTTAGTATTGGATGGTATTCCTTTAGGTTTAGGATTTCTTAGCTCTATCAACCCAAATGACATTGCTGATGTAACCGTTCTTAAATCATCTTCAGCTACTTCTATTTACGGCCCTGATGGTGTAAATGGAGCCATTGTAGTAACTACAAAAAAAGGAGTTAAAGGAAAGCCTGCGGTAACAGTAAGCCACACAACTCAATTAGAGAAAATTTCTTATATGCCTAAGTTTCAGGAAACTTATGGTTCTGGATATTCTGCTGATGATATGGGTTATGGAACTTTTGAGCCAATTGAGCAGCAAAGCTGGGGTGATCCTTTTGATGGTTCAATTCGCCAAATGGGACAAACTGGTCCTAATGGAGAAAAACTTGAATTACCTTATTCATATGTAAAAAATGGTAGAAGAAACTTCTTCAATACCGGCGTTACAAACCAAACAGATATTTCCTATTCTGCAGGTGATTTCTATATCAGCGCTCAAAATGTAGCAATTAAAGGTGTTATGCCTGGTGATGAAAATTACCGTAGATCTGTTACTTTAAAAGCTGACAGGGAATATGGCAAATTTAAAGCTGGTTTTAACATGCGTTATGCGCAGTCTCAGTATGATGTAACAAATAACAACACCATTATTTATTATGATGTTACCGGTTCTCCCGGCCAATATGATATTAGCCGTTTTAAAAACTGGAGAACTGATTATTTTTCTAGTCCTGATGGTTATTATACTCCATACCTTGATAACAATGGTAAAACGCCTTATTTCGCAAAAGACAATTACAGGGAAACAGGAACAGGCGATGATCTGTTTGGAAATGGTGAATTAAATTTCAAAGCTACAAATTGGTTGAACTTCACTTACCGTGTAGGTGCTACTGTATCTAATGCAGATGCTCGCAGCACAAGAGGTGCTTTCAGCTATTCTGCTTTCCATAATACATTAAGAGATCATGGTAGCTTAAACCTTACTTCAGCGGTTACTGACGCATCAACTTTAGCAAACCGTCTTACTTCTGAGGTATTTGCTAATTTAAATAAGCGTTTTGATCGCTTTGGATTAGGACTTTTAGTTGGACAATCTTATCGCCAATCTAAAACCCGTTTCTTAAGCGCAGGAAGCAATAACCTTGGTACAGCTACTTTATTTACAACGCAATTACGTAAAGGCGAACCAAACATTGCTGTCGATAATACAAAAACAAGGTTAGAGCGTTATTTTGGTAGACTTTCTTTTGATTATGACAACTGGGCTTTCTTGGAAGCTACAGGAAGTTATGACATTGACAGCCGTCTTGTTAAACCAGGCACTGAATTTAAGAAAAGCGATATCGCATTTTTCTATCCTGGTGTGAGTGCTTCTATCTTATTAAACCAGGTTATTCCAGGTTTAAAAGAAAGCAACGATATCAGTTATCTTAAATTACGTGGTGCCGTTTCTAAAACGGGTAACGTAAACTTAGGAGCTTATGCATACGAAGGTGTTTTCGCCCGTTCTCTTTTCTTCCCTTATGGTGATGTATTAGGTTTCCAGGCTACTGCTAACACTCCGGCTGCTTCTTACAATCCTGAGTTTGTTGTAAACAAAGAAGTAGGTATTGAATTAGGTTTCCTAAAAAACAGGATTAACCTTGAAGCTACTTACTACAACCAGGACAACACTGACCAGATCATTGATGTTCAGTTATCTAATACAACTGGTTATACTACAGCTACCCAAAATGCTGCATCTTTTGTAAACAAAGGATTAGAGTTTGATTTGAGATTAACTCCTTTGGTTAAATTAGGTGATCTTGAAATTGACTTCAAAGCAAACTACACACACACTACAAACGAAGTAAAATCAATTGTTAGCGGTGTTGATGAGTTAGGTATTGGAAATTTCAACTATGCTATTGTAGGTCAGCCTGCTTTCGTATTTAAATTAACTGACTATGTAAGAGACGACCAGGGTCGTGTTATTGTTGATGCACAAACTGGTATGCCTGAGCAAAATTCTAATTTGACTCAATTTGGCAAAACAATGCCTGAGCATTTATTAGGATTTAGTTTGAATGCAAGCTGGAAAGGATTAAACTTTAGCGCTGTTGCTGATTACCGTTCTGGTAACCAAATCCTTGCTGACCAATTAGGTGGTTTCTTAGATGACAATGGTATTTCTGAGCGCAGTGCTCAAAATGGCCGTCGTGCATTTATATTCCCTAATTCTGTTTATGATGATGGAACTGGTAAATACGTTGAAAACACAAATGTTTACACACAAACATATGGTCGTCCTTTCTGGAATAGTGATTTGAACACTGGTGTTCTTACAAACTATCTTGCAAGCGGTGCTTTCTGGAAATTAAGAGAGTTAGCAATTAACTACGAAATTCCTGCAACTGTTTTCGGTAGCAGAGTTGGTAGTGTTATTAAAGGAGCAACTTTTGGTATCTCTGGTAGAAACTTGTTTATGTGGTTACCAAAATCTAACGTTTGGACAGATCCTGAGTTTTCTGCTAGCGGTAATTCAGCTTATACTGGTAATGCGGTTGGTAGAAGTACTGCATTTAATATGCCTCCAACAAGAATCTTTGGTGCTAACTTATCAGTAAGGTTTTAATTTAAAAACTGTATCAACATGAAATTTAAAAGTATAATATATAGTGCAACGCTTGCAGCAGTTTTGCTGGCAGGGGGTTGTAAAAAAGAAAAATTCGATATTAATTCGAACCCGGATGATGTTACCGATGTTTCTGTAACGCCAACCGTTATTTTACCTGGTGCTTTACAAGCTACAAGTGCACTTGTAGCTGTAGATTGGGATTTTTTGCAAATGTGGATGGGCTACTGGGCTCGTTCAGGATCCTACCAATCTTTAACAGAAATTGAAACTTATAAGTTTACAAACGACTTCCAAAACCAGGTTTGGTACAACTTGTATTCCAATGCCAATAACTACAACCTGATGATCACTAAAGCGCAAGCAAATGGTTCAGGTACTTATGAGGCTATTGGAAGAATTATGAAAGCACATAACTTTCAAATCCTGGTAGACGTTTACAACAACGTTCCTTATTTTGAAGCATTTAAAGGAACGAGTGCAGCTACACCTAAATACGATAAAGGTGCTGACATCTATAAAGATCTATTCAAGCAATTAGATACAGCGGTGGCTTTATTAAATGATGATGCAGCAACAGCTTCTGCATTAAATCCTGAGATTGCTTCAGCTGACTTAGTATATAAAGGGGATGTAACTGCATGGAAACGTTTTGCAAATACTTTAAGATTAAGAATGATCATGCATTTGCATAATGGTGCAAATGCAACACAGGTTGTACCTGGTTTTGATATTGCAGAACAAGTTGGTAAAGTAACTTCAGATGGTTTTATCGGTGC
>JAKFCI010000516.1:0-1875 GCA_036676725.1 Chitinophagaceae bacterium | reverse complement strand
GCTTTTTGCAAGACCAGCAAGAAGCAATAGCACTTGCCATAGAACGTACGCATCACATTCATGCAAGGGTAGGATACACACAAGGTGCGCAAGTACCCGACCCGAAAGATGATCTTTGGAAAGCAGCACTGGAGCAGCATTTGATCTGGTGGCAAAAAGTTGTAAACCATAAAATAAAAAAAGGAGCAGAAACACTTACCATAACCACCGAATTTGGTGCGCCACCTTATACCGTGTTATTACCTCAAACGCATAAACCAATTTCCGACCAATGGCAGAACAATATTTTTATGATGAATTATTTAAAACAAAACCTGGTACTTCAGTAATAATTCATTTTAATCTATTTTAATAAATAAAAAAAGATGAAGGGGTCACTTCATCTTTTTTAAATATTAGCTATTGAATTTTTTAATATCGTTGCAGTACCTGGTAGTCAAATCTTTCAGGTTGTCCAATAACGCCAGCCTTTTCCATATTTTGTTTCATAATATCAGACTTCCAAAATGCATTGGCTTTTGCAGTGTCGTTTATGCCGTACACTACTGTTACTTTTTTCTGGTTGTCAGGGTCGTAACCATAAGCCCTGTCTGTTAATCCATTGTCAATTCTAAGCTGCCTGTTGTTTTCAAAGGAAGTTTTCCAGGTATCCCAGTCTTTTACGGTAAGCATTCTCATTGATCTTGTGTTAGACATTGATCTTGAATTATCCTGGTAAACAGCAGTAATATATCTAAATGTTGGAGTACCTACTACGCCGCCTTTTTGCATGGCTTTTTTAAGACTGGCATCCTTCGAAAATGTTTTTGCTTTATCCAGGTCATCAACTTTTAGCGCCACCAGTACCGTGTTGGAATCTTTGCCTAAACCCCGCCCAATCACATAACTATGCATTCCATTCGCCAGGCGCATGCTGTCATGTTCATCGTAAGAGGGTTTCCATTTCGCATAATTTGTAACCCTGTGCCTAACAACCACGATATTTTCATGTGTCGTATCAATCATAGATTGCGCAGGTGCTGTTGTGGGTGTAGTTGTAGTTGACATGGTGTCCGATGTCGTGGTGGTAGTTTCTGTAGTTGTTTTTTCTTCATTTCCCCCGCAAGAAATCAAAAGAAAAATTATTGCATTAAATAAAAGGAAAGAAAGAGGTCTGATCTGCTTCATGATTTTTTGTTTTAGTAATAAAAAAAATAATGAAGGGCAAGGAGCCGAATGCAAAGGGTAGCAGGTAATAAAATTACAATTTATAATGGCCAACAAATATTTTTTGTTGTATGCATTAGCTTCGCTTTGAGCGCAGGTTTTGGGAAATTTATGCGGCAGAGTTTCTTAATAAAGAGCGTTTAATTTATTTTTTTAAGACCAGGAAGATAATGAAACCAGCTGCATAATACCTGTTTCAACATTGTTGCGTCGCACTCTTGTACACCTGTACTTTATTCGGCAGGTTCGCCATTCTTCCCGGGGAATTGTATTTTATTAATGCCCTTTTGTAGGATTATTTTAATTCCGGCAATATCTTTCCCGATAATAAATTCATCATCGCCTCCAAAACCATACAGCGTAATTTGTTTGGTTTCACTACTCTTAAATATTCTTTGGTAGTAAGGTTTTGCCTCTTTTTTGCCCTGGCTGTTTAAACGGTAAACATTAACCGCTGTTTGTTTATCATTAAGTTTTTTCACCTCGAAAAATTCCTTTCCAGTAGAACCATTTATTTCTACCTTTTTAGCCAGTGTATAATAATAACGTGCTGCATAATGTTCCAGTTTATTTCGCCGGTGTTGAAGTTTTTCAATTATTTCTTTTCCTGATACGGCATAAATTTCAGGGGGCAGTTACCGGATCGATTTTGTGATTACAGAATCAGTC
>JAKFCI010000515.1:0-4256 GCA_036676725.1 Chitinophagaceae bacterium | reverse complement strand
ATCGTATCAAAATCCGGTACGCTAACTTACGAAGCAGCTGACCAGGTTGCAAAAGCAGGTTTGGGTATTTCTACAGCGGTAGGTATTGGAGGTGATCCTATTATTGGAACAACTACCAAAGAGGCAGTTGAATTATTTATGAATGACAGCGAAACCGATGCGATTGTCATGATTGGTGAAATTGGTGGTGGTATGGAAGCAGAAGCCGCACAATACATAAAATCGACAGGAAATAAAAAACCAGTAGTGGGTTTCATTGCTGGACAAACAGCGCCTCCGGGACGCAGAATGGGCCATGCCGGTGCCATTGTTGGCGGTGCAGAAGATACAGCCGCTGCCAAAATGAAGATTATGGCAGAATGTGGTATTCACGTAGTATCGAGCCCTGCAGATATTGGGAAAACCATGGCGCAGGTGTTGAAAAAATAATCGATTAAACAAGAGATACAGAACCCTTACTATGTAAGGGTTTTTTTATGAACTATGCTGAAATAAAGATTGTATTATAACCATAAACAAACGTTAAAGGACGAAAGGTGCCGAATTACATGTGCAATTCTTTAAGTTCGTGCATCTATAAGAAACATTAGACGATCCCTGTATGAAATCAATCAAATATTTATTTATCCTCCTGTTTAGTTTTTTTTCATTTATAGCAAACGCTCAAATAAAAAACTACGAAAAGGAATGGAAGAAGGTAGATGAACTTGTTCTGAAAAAAAACTTGCCGAAATCGGCTTTAGAAGAAGTAAAGAAAATATACGCCATTGCAAAAAAGGACAAGCAAGATGCGCAGGTAATTAAAGCTTTGGTTTACATGACAAGCCTGCAACAACAAACCAGGGAAGAAAATGAAAAACTTTCTATACAGCATATTGAAAAAGAAATTACAATAAATAAAGAACCGGCGGCTTCCATTTTAAGAAGTCTTTTAGCCAGTACTTATTTAAATTACTTACAGCGTCATCGCTGGCAATTATACAACCGTACCAATACTGTAAATTTTGTAAAAGATGATCTGGCAACATGGACCCTGGAAGATTTCCACAAAAAAATAAGTGAGCTCTATTTACAATCAATAAAAAATGAAAAGCTTTTAAAGCAAACAAATCTCCAGGCTTTTGATGCCATAATCATAAAAGGAAATGCAAGAAAATTACGCCCTACTCTTTTCGATTTGTTGGCACATCATGCGCTGGATTATTTCAGTAGCAATGAACGTGATATAAAAAAACCAGCCTACGCATTTGAGATAAATGATGTAAAAGCTTTTGCACCTGCTTCAGAATTTGCCACTTATAAATTCCAAACGAAAGATTCTTTGTCACTGGAATATAAAGCCTTACTGATCTACCAGCAATTAATACAATTTCATATAAAAGATGTTAAGCCAGACGCATTAATTGATGTTGATATAGATCGTGTTGCATTTGTAAACCAGAAATCTACCCTGCCAAATAAAGATGATTTATATGTTGAAGCATTAAATCAAATCGCAAATAATTACGAAAAAAATCCAGCGGCGGCACAGGCAAAGTTTCTAATTGCCGCTTATTACGAAAATCTTGCTAAAACATATCAGCCTTTGCAGGATACGCTTTACCGTTATGAACGCCTAAAAGCAAAAACAATTTTAGAGGACGTTGTAAAAGATAGCAGTGTTAAAACTGAGGGATGGACGAATAGTTACAACCTGCTCCAGGAAATGAATCGTGGAATTTTTTCTTTTGAAATAGAAAAAGTAAATGTACCCGGACAGCCTTTCAGGGCATTGGTAAAATATAAGGCCATCCCTGCGTTAAATCTTAGCCTGGTCAAATCAACAGAACAATTAAAAACAAAATTGCGGGAAGATAGAAATGATGAATACTGGAACATTGTTTCATCTGCAACGCCCATTCGCTCCTGGAAACAAGCACTACCAGCAACTAACGATCTACAGGAACATTCAGTAGAAATTAAAATAGACGCACTACCGGTTGGCGAATACATTTTACTTGCTACAAGTGATGGTGATAAGCAAAATACAGCCATGGGTGCGCAATTCTTTCATGTTTCCAACATTAGTTATGTAAACCAGGGAAACAAGTATTTTGTATTACATAGGGAAACAGGGCAACCGCTAAATAATGCTAACGTACAAGTCTATTCGCAACAGTATGATTATAAAATTTCAAAGTACACAAAAATAAAAGAAGCGAGTTACACCACAGATAAAAACGGGCAATTTGCAATAGACAAAAGCAATGAAAACCGCAACCACGGCTATTTTCTTGAAATTGAATATGGCAAAGACCACCTGTTTTTAGATGACATGATCTACGATTACCGATATTATGGGGAGGAAATTGAAATTAAAAAAGATGTAACCAAAATTTTCTTTTTTACCGATCGTTCCATTTACCGGCCTGGTCAAACCGTATTATTTAAGGGCATTGTAGTTACTACCAATAAAGAAACCAACACTATTGCAACCGGGTTAAAAAGCAATATTTATTTGCGTGATGCCAACTACCAGCTTATAGATTCACTTCAAATAACAACCAACGAATTTGGATCTTTTAATGGAAAATTTACGCTGCCGCAGAATACATTAAATGGCATTTTTCAAATCGGCGATAAAGAAAATACAAACACCGTAAGCATTTCGGTAGAAGAATACAAACGTCCAAAGTTTTATGTGGATTATGAGAAAATAAAAGAAACCTACAAGGTTGGTGATTCAATAACAGTTACAGGTTTAGCGAAAGCCTATGCTGGAAATAATATTAGTGGTGCAAAAGTTAGTTACAGGGTTGTTCGTGAACCCAGATTTATTTATCCCTGGATCATGTGGCGTGGCTGGTGGCCAAGGTACGAACCTATGGAAATTGCACATGGCGAATTAACAACAGCCGATGATGGAAGTTTTAAAATTTCTTTTACTGCAATTCCTGATAAAAAAATAGATAAAAAACTAGAGCCTGTTTTTGATTACCGTATTTATACTGATGTAACTGATATAAATGGAGAAACTAGAAGCGCAGAAAACCTTGTTTCTGCAGGTTATAAATCTTTGTTACTGAAATTAACTGTTGCTGAAAAACAACCGATTGATTCTTTTAAAACCATTGGCATACGTACAGAAAATATGAATGGCGAATACTATTCAGCTTCTGTAACGGTTACGATTTCTAAATTAATTCCAGAGCCGCGTTTAATTCGCAATAGGTATTGGCAACAACCAGATCAATTTGTGATGAACAAAGAAGAATTCATTGGCCATTTTCCCCATGATGAATACAGGAATGAAAGTGATTACAAAACTTGGGTTAAAGGCGAACAGGTTTTTACCAGGACAGATAGTACAAGGATCAATGGTGAATGGCCATTATTAAATGTAAACCTTGCAGCCGGTTATTTTATTATTGAAGTAAAAACAAAAGACAAAGATGGATTGGAAGTAAAAGATGTTCGCTATGTAGAATTATTTGATCCTACGAATAACAAACTTAGCAAACCGGAATACCTCTGGACTAAAGGAAGCAAGCCAATTGAACCCGGGGAAAAAACTTCCATTCAAATTGGTTCTTCTGCCAATAATGTTTTTTTAATTCAACAGGTAATTAAAACCACTAACCTGGAAAAAGAGCCAACGCCTAACCAGGAATTTCTCAAATTAAATAATGAGAAAAAAGGTTTTGAATTTGGCGCTTCAGAAAAAGATCGTGGAGGCTATGGCGTTAGTTACATGTTTATTAAAGACAACCGTTTTTACCATTTTGCTGATATCATTAAAGTGCCTTGGAGCAACAAAGAACTCGATATTGAATTTGCAAGCTTTAGAGATAAGACCCTGCCGGGCAGTGAAGAAAAATGGAAGCTAAAGATCAAAGGAAATAAAAATGAAAAGGTTGCAGCAGAAATGCTTGCGAGTATGTATGATGCATCACTTGATCAATTTAAACCACACGCATGGGATAAACCAGGCATTTGGCCTCAGTTTGCACAACTTTATAATTGGCAAAGCATCCAAAACTTTAGTTCGGTTCATTCCAATCAAAAATGGATGCACGTAGAATTCAAGCAATTTGAAAAAATTTACGATCAACTGCGATTCAATATTTATAATGAAGGATATTTTGGTACTAATATCCGCTTACGGGGGCAGGCGACAGTTGCGGAGGCAAGAGATGCCGCAGCGCCCATGATGCAGGAAGGCGAAGTTTCTGCAAACAAAAAAGAAAGCCTTACGGGTGCTGTTGCCGATTCGACAA
>JAKFCI010000514.1:0-9283 GCA_036676725.1 Chitinophagaceae bacterium | reverse complement strand
GTGTAGCGCCAATCTTGTACTCATAAATATCCAAGCCTTTCTTTGAAGGCAGAGAAGAAGAGAGGAAAAAAGAAGTTATTAAAAGTATGTGTTGGTATAAGATCATGATTAGTTTGCTTAAGCCATCAGTTCAGTCTGTAGCTTCTGCATCACATCTTTATCAATCATTTTTTGTGCCAGTAGTATCATATTCTTAAAAGCTTTGCCTTTCGAAATGCCATGACCGATCACAACAGGTTTAGAAATTCCTAAAACCGGTGTGCCTCCATAATTTTCAAAGTTAAAGCGATCAAAATATTCATCTTTTATGCCTTTTCGGCTGGTAATGTCAAAAATACTTTCGGCCAATTTTAAAATAATGTTGCCATTAAAGCCATCACAAACCAATACATCCGCTTTATCCAAAAAAATATCACGCCCTTCTATATTGCCAATAAAATTTATGTGGTTGTTGTTTTTCAGCAGGGGGTAAGTTGCCTGCGCCAAAAGGTTTCCTTTTCCTTCTTCCTCGCCAATATTAATCAATGCTACACGTGGGTTTTCTATACCTAAAATGGCTTGTGCATACACACTGCCCATAATAGCAAACTGGTTTAAATGTTCAGGTTTGCAATCTGAGTTTAAACCAACGTCGAGCAGCAAACCGGTTGCACCATTTTCTTTTGGAATAATAGTAGAAATGGTTGGGCGCAAAACGCCTTCTATAGGTTTTAAAGCATACAAGGAACCAACAAGCATAGCGCCTGTATTTCCGGCGCTAATAAAAGCGTCTGTTTCGCCTGTAGCCAGCAATTGAAAACCAATAGCAATAGAAGATTGGGGTTTTTCTTTTAACGCCCGTGCAGGATGATCGTGCATATCAATTACCTGCGTCGCATGTACAATGGTGTAGCGGTTTGCAGGGATGGATATTTCATTTAGCAGCAAGTCGATTTTGGCTCTGTCGCCCACCATTACAATGTGCGCATCGCCTTCCTTTAAATATTGTTGAATACCATTTAATGCTTCTTCGGGTGCAAAATCGCCGCCCATCATATCAATGCCTATCTTCATTAGTATTCAAAAATAAAAATCCATAGTCCCGCAGCTTGACGGAACAATGGATTATTAATAAAAGGGATCTAATTACTTTTTAACCGGAGAATTCTCAGCTACTACTTGTCCTTTGTAATATAACTTTCCTTCGCTCACGTGTGCACGATGACGAACATGAATTTCGCCTGTTGCGGTGTCGGTAGAAAGTGTAGCGGCTACAGCTTTGTAATGTGTTCTACGCTTAGCACTTCTTTGCTGCGAATGTCTGCGTTTGGGATTTGGCATAACTCAATTATTTTGTTCTGTTTCTAATTCTAATTTTTATCAACTTTATGTAACCGGCGTCAGTAATTCTTTTCAACTTTTGTTGTGTCACTCACTTGTACGCCTGTTATTCTATTCAACTTTTTTTGGCAATCAATGTTTCTTGGTCATCAATTTTTACCAAGATCTTTAAACTTATCTAATCCCTTCCATAAAGGATTTTCTTTTGGTGCGTCATTAACACGAATGCTTTTTAAAACTTCTCTCGCGGTCGGGTTGCAAAAAGGTCCGTCCATATTCTCGTACTCACAAGTTTTTTGCATCGGTATGCTCAGGCTAATAAACTCGTAAATCCAGTTTTTTACATCAATATGGCTTTCGCCTCTCGAAATGTAATAAACGTCCGGGTCTTCTTCCTGTGCATTGGCTACTTCCGGTTCATCGCTCATTTTTACCGTGAGGGTAAAATCTTCAAACAACTGAAGCGGGAGTTCGTTAACGCAACGGTCGCACACTACCTCGGCTCTGCCTCCAACCTGGAAGCGAAGGATCATAAAATTGTTGTTTTTCTCCAACATCAATTTTACATGCGCCTGGGCAATTTTAAAATCTTGTGCACCGTATTCTTCAAAGAACCTGTCATCTACCTCGTAATCAAACTCGTGAACTCCCGGTTTTAATCCAACAAAGGCTATTTCATACTCACGCCGATTGTTCATGGTCGAATTTTAGAGGCGGCAAAGGTAAAGGAAATAGGGTAAAATCAACTACTTTGAGCGAAGATTTTAACGAAACTGGCAAATAAAAGTATGTTCAAAAGCTTATTAAGAGATAAATTACTCATATTTCTTTTCATTCTCTCGGTTCTTTTAAAGCTTTTTTCGTTGAACGAGGTATGGGTGGAAAAATATTACACTTATGGTTTTTATCCAATTATTTCCAAAATTGAAAGGGCTTTGTTGGGCTGGATACCATTTAGCGTTGGAGATTTGGTGTATTTCTTTGCTACCATTTTCCTGGTTGTAAAAACCTGGAAGTTTTTAAAATTGCTCAAGTCCCGGCAAGTACAGGAATATCTTTCCTGGATATTATTTAGAAAATATTTGAAGCTGGTTTTGGCAATCTACCTGGTTTTTAATATTTCCTGGGGTTTAAATTACAACCGGCTAGGCATTGCATCACAATTAGGGCTTGATGTTCAAACTTATGCTACAAAAGACCTTATTGATCTTACGAATGCATTACAACAACGCCTTTGCTTTTATGGCGACCGGGTAGATAGCCTTAACCGGTTACCCTTAAATAATAATCGTACTTTATTTAAGGGCGGCATTATGGCTTATGAAAAAGCGAAAGAGGTTTATCCATTTTTCAAATATTCTTTTCCATCAATAAAACCTTCCATGTACACGCCATTCGGCCACTATTTTGGCTTTACAGGATATTATAATCCATTCAGTGGTGAAGCGCAGATAAAAACATCCATCCCAGTATTTATTAAACCTTTTGTTGTTTGCCACGAAATGGCGCACCAGTTGGGTTATGCAAAAGAAAACGAAGCAAATTTTGTTTCTTTTTTGGTGGGAAGAAATGCAGGCAATGTTGAATTCCGTTATTCGGTTTATTGGGATATGTATTCTTATGCGATAACAGAATTAATGCGCCGCGATGTAAATGCAGCCAGGCTTTTTATGCTTACTGCGCATCCACGCTACCAAATAGATACCCGTACTTATTACGAATATATTTTTCACAGTAAAAATGTTGTCGAGCCCTATGTTTCCCGTTTTTACGATAACTTCCTCAAGCTAAATAACCAGCCGAAAGGCAAACAATCGTACAACCAGGTTACGGCCTGGCTTATTGCTTACATGAAAAAGAATGGAACAGGATCATTATAAAAATTATTTGTTGTGAAGAATTGGATGAAGCTTATTATTTCGCTTGCTATACCGCAAATTGTAGCAGCAGTGGGCGCTTATTATACAATTACGGAGACAGGGACTTGGTATCAAACCATTACCAAACCTTCGTGGCAGCCACCATCATGGTTGTTTGCCCCGGTATGGACAACTTTATATATCATGATGGGCATTGCTTTTTACCTGGTTTGGAAAAGCAACCAACCAATAGAAAAGAAAAGGCCTGCCATGATACTTTGGATTTTTCAATTGGTTTTTAACCTGGCGTGGACGATCATCTTTTTTAACCAACACCAAATTGGTTTGGCTACAATCGAAATTATTTGCCTGTGGCTGTTGATACTCGCTACCATTTTTGCCTTTGCACGCATCAACAAATGGGCCGCAATATTGCTGGTTCCTTATATTAGTTGGGTGAGTTTTGCTACTTTACTCACCTATGCTATTTGGCAATTAAACCGGTAATTTCTAACCCGAAGTTTTAAAATTTATTCTTCCACATCATACTTTCTACCGGCATACTGCCCTGGTAGCTGTATTTAGCATTTGCTTTCTTATTATATTTTACTTCTATTTCCCCATCTACCGGGAAGTAAATAAGTTGCCCAATGGGCATGCCTGCATAAACACGAACAGGTTGCTTAACAGAAATTTCAAGCGTCCAGTTTCCGCAAAAACCAACATCGCCTTTTCCAGCGGTTGCATGTATATCAATACCCAGGCGGCCGGTTGAAGATTTTCCTTCCAGGAAAGGAACATGGGCATGCGTTTCAGTGTATTCCAGGGTAACACCTAAATAAAAAATATGCGGGTAGAGAACAAATCCTTCTTCCGGAATTTCAAAAGTTTCTATCTGGTTGTGTTTTTTAGCATCTAAAATATGTTCGCGGTAGGTAGCTAAATTTTTGCCCAAGTGAACATCATAACTATTGCTGCCAAGGCTTTCGCGGTCGTAGGGTTCAATTTTAATGGTGCCTTTTTCTATTTCTTCAAGAATGCGACTATCGGAAAGGATCATGAATAGGTTAATTTTGAAAAGATGATGGAGCCGAAGATAACTTTTATAAAGCGGCAAAATAATTCAGAAATATTCTTTCATGCCCATTTTTTTTCAACAGGATATTAACCAACATACAAAGCTGGCTATTTGGAAGATTGAAGAAGAGGAACAATTTTTTCTATCCCACGTGCCATTACAGCGATCGATAACGCATGCGCAAAAGCGTTTGCAACATCTTGCCGGCCGGTACCTTTTAAAATATTTATTCCCCGATTTTCCAATTGAACTTATTCAAATTGCTGATACACGTAAACCATTTTTGGAAGATGAAGCTTACCATTTTTCCATTTCCCATTGCAGCAGTTACGCCGCGGTAATTGTTAGCAAAGAAAATAGGGTAGGTGTTGATATTGAAATTCCAAATGGAAAGGCATTAAGAATATTGCATAAGTTTTTACATGATGATGAAAGGCATTTGGTGCAAAATAATGGCCGCCAGGATCTTTCATCAACCATTTTATGGTCGGCCAAAGAAGCCATGTTTAAATGGTGGGGTTTGGGTGAAATAGATTTTAGCGAAATGCTGCGTGTAAATGGCCCTTTGGAATTTACCGAAGTTTTTTTACAGGGTAATTTTATTAAAGGTTCTTTGGATATAAAATACCCGGTGCATTATAAAGTTTTTCAAGACATTGTTTTGGCTTGGGTTGATACAGCACCAATTTTAAAAAATAAATAATTTTTCAATTTTTTATTCTTCATCATCCGCATCTTCCAATAATGGAATATTTCCAATGGAGGCCCCGGCAATTCCTTTTATGGAACCATACATTCCGGATGTGCTGATCAAAACCCTATCCAATTGCTTCTCTCTTTCCTTCCAAATTTTTTCCATTTGAATTCTTTCTTTTGAAATGGAATTTTTTAGCGAGAGAAAACCTTCTACAATGGTTTCTATTTGCTGGCGAAATTCAATGCCGGTTAAAAAGCTATAAAGCATTTGCATTTTCTCGCCTTTATTTTCTTCCGATTTTTTTGTTTCGGCAATACGAATAATCGTGTGGCGCAATGCCTTGGTTAAAGCAACTACTTCGCTGAAACTACAGATCCATACACCCTCTCTTTCGCCAAAGCAAGACATCTCTTTTGGAAAAACCTGCGTTACCAAAATGGCAACATCTGCTTGCTTGTTGCGCATATCAGTTTTTAATTTTTCAATCCAGGCATTTTGAAATGTTTTTGCACGCTTGCTTTCAAAAATAATTTGCCCGCATTCTGTGCCAACATGGTTCCTGATTATTTGAATGCAATCTGCACCTTCAACACCTTTGCCAACTTCACCAATGGTATCATACGGAAAATGTTCACGCAATAATTCCTCCAATAACAACTCCTGCGCTTCGCCTTGTAATTGCATGGAACCCTGTTCTGCCTTGCGTCTCATTTCTTCGGCAAGCTTTCGCTGGTCCTCAAGTTGCTTTTCAAGCTCACGCATTTTTAATTGGTATTCTGTTTCTTTTAACGAATTTTTTTCTGCCTCCTCTTTCCGTATTTGCAGTGATAATAAATTCCTTTCTTCTATTAATATTTTTTGAATTTGAATTTCAAGTTCCTGTTCTTTCGTTTTTAGTTCCTGTTCTTTTTTTAGAAATTCCAATTCTTTTTGACGCGATAATTTTAATTTTTCTTCATTGTCTACATTAGTTTGTTGCAACAGTTTTAATTGGTTTTCAAAATCGCCTGCAACCGATTTGCGTACCTGTTCCTGTATTTCTGTTTGAAGTTTTAGTTTTTCCTGCTGCAACTTTTGCTGGAAGATCTCATTTTCATTTTTGCGCTTTTCTTCCAGTATTCTTTCCCTTTCTTCCAGCTTCTTTTTTTCTGCATCAACAAGTGCAAGTGATTGCTGCAATTGTTTTTCGTACTGCAGTTTAATTTTTAGTTCCGCATCTGCCGATAAAACATTTTCCACATCTATAACTGCATCACATTTCGGGCATTTTATATTGGACATCTCTTGATTTTTTTCTGCAATGTAATTAACTCTTCCTAAACTTTTTAGCAAATGTAAAAAATGGCGGGATTTAATTTGCCTTGGAAGTTTAGTTTTATATTTCAACCTTTTCTTACCAAGCCTTTTGATTTTTTAAATAATAATGAAAAAGAAAGAACAACCAATTTGCGAAGGAATAAACTGGATAGATATTACCGATCCCTCACCTGCGGAAATGCAGGAAATTAGCCAGCAATATAATTTAAACCAGCACCTGGTAAGGGATTGCCTGGAGCCGGATCATTTACCTAAATATGATTTTGTAGATGATGTACATTTTTTAATCCTTCGTTTTTTTTCGCACGCATTTGATAAACATATTGCCACCATACAGGAACTAACCAATAAAGTAGCCGTTTTTTATACTGAAGGTTTTTTAATTACCATCCATAGAACCGAAGCCCCTTTTATAGAAATAATTAGAAGGAAGTACGTGGAAACAAATAAATGTACTTCTGTAATGCAAGTGATTACGCGGATCATCTGGAATACATTGGAAACTTTTGAAGATCCTGCAAACAGGTTATCGGAGCAAGTTGATTTTTATGAGAACCAGATCATGTCGCAAAAAATTCGTCACCAGCAAATGCAGGCACTTTATCACCTTAAGCGAAATGCATCCGTATCATACAAAATTTTATTACTGATGCAGGAACCGATCAATCATATTGAAGCAATTCCTGGTGATGAAGCAGCTTTGCAAGATGTGAAAGACCAGCAATTAAAAATTCAAACTTTATACCACCAGGTTTTGGAAAATGTAAACAACCTGATGAATTTATACATTTCTTTTTCGGCGCAAAAAACAAATGATGTAATAAGGGTGCTTACGGTTTTTTCTGTGTTTTTTTTGCCACTTACTTTTATTGTGGGCATTTATGGAATGAACTTTAAATACATGCCGGAACTGAATTCTAAATGGGGTTATCCAATTACGTTATTGATAATGTTAGGTGTTACTTTATCAATTTATTTATGGTTCAAGAGCAAAAAATGGTTGTAAAAAATGTATTGAATTTATCCCTTTTGGTATTTAACACCGTGATCATCCAAAAATTTTAAAATAGTTGCAACATGTGCGCCCCAGCCCACATTTAAAAATTGATTTTCGATTACTTCTTTGTCGCCCATTTTTAATTTTGGAGAAAAACCTAAAGGCATGTGGCGGGTTTGTGATTGAATGGCCCAAATTCTTCCATCTTTGTCAAACGTAGGCCCACCGCTTTGTCCACGCAAGCCAGGGCTGGAGGTTTCTATAAATTTAATGTCATATTTTTTGTCGGCCGATTTTCCTCCGGCAATATCCCGGGTAAAAATACCTTCCAAAGGAAAACGCGGAACGGGAAATACGGATGCATCAAAAGAAAAGGCATTATTTTCAACATTATAAGTGGCTTTTGCTTCATAAAATGGAAATCCAAGTTTGCATAAACTGGTACCATGTTGCAGGTTTTCCGGTTCTTTAAATACAGGATAACTTTTTATAAATGCCGGATCAAAATTTTCAATTTTGCCAATTGCTATATCATTTTCTTTCAAAAAAAACCATTCTCTTATTAAATGTTTATCTGCACCCCACCAAAAAGAAAACTTCCTGATCCATTTTGCATTCGAACCTAGTTTATTGATCCTTCTTTTTTTTTCTTTTTCGTCAATGTTGTTTTGGTTTTCAATGTAGGCAACTGCTTCATTATATTTTTGGATTTCGGTTGCATGTTGTTGCCCCCTCAGGCCCGATTCAAGAATATGAGCGGCTGTTATTATCCATCCGTCTTCATTAATAATTACAAAAGCGCCTAATGAACTTTCTACAGTTTTATCAAAATAATAGTAGGAAACAAAAACAGGGTAGGTGTATTGAGCAGCAATTGTGCAGGCTTTTGAAAACATATTTTGCAATTGGTTGGTACCGAAAATAACTTCTTAACCGCTAAATGAAATGACCATTTAAAAATGGAACTGGTTTTTTAAAACATAACTGTTTATATAAACTCGTAATTACCAGATGGTCATTTAAACGATTTACAATCTAAAAATGGTATAAATACGGTTGAGTTTCTAGTAAAAATACGATCGTAAATAGGGCAAAAATTGTTTTGGAATATACTTTATTTATTAATTATAATATGCAGGTATTTAGAAAGTTATAACGACTTTCGTAAAATTGATTTTTTTTCAAGATATATCTAAAAAAATTAAAATAATTATCTTATTTTGCGAGCCGTAACCGAACGAGCTGTATTATCTGTATTATGAGAACTAATAGCTAAACCTTAAACTTGTGCTTAAGAGAAATTTTAATGGATAGGAATACATAATTTTTTTTCTTCTCCGTTTTCCCGATTGTCTAAGGTCTGCCTATTACTCCATTTGTGTCCAATGAATCCTGGAATCCATGCAAATAGAAATTATTTCTATTATCTGCAATATCCATGAAAGTGCTTAATGTAAGGAATCTCAAATCCTATTTAATGCTGTTTCCATCCGGGCAAGCCTTAAAGCATTGCATTTGCATTAGTGACGCACCTATTACATCATACCACCCTTGGGTCTATCACCCTAAACCAAAAAACGGTTTCACGCTTTTGCGTACGCGTGGTTTCGATGTGGTTTTTTTCTTTATTCGTTTTTGGATTTGGTAAAGTAAGTGCTCAAACATGTAGTATTGATGCACCGCCTACAATTTGTATTGGGGGTAATTTTTTATATACCGCTTCAACTGATCTTTCATCTGCGACATTTTCTTGGAATCTAATTAACAATACTTCTAACGCATCGATTATTGGTGCACCAACCGCTAACCAAGCCTCCATAAATCATGGTACAACAACTGGGTCTTATACAATTGAAGTAAAAGTGCTTCAGGGTGCAACAACAATTACTTGCACAAGAACGATAACTGTAAGTTCTTCCATTTCAATAACTGCACAGCCCGTATCTATAACCTCCGGAATTGGATGTAGTGTAAGCTTTGGTGTAACTGCTACTGGCAATGGAACACTCACCTAT
>JAKFCI010000513.1:0-22500 GCA_036676725.1 Chitinophagaceae bacterium | reverse complement strand
CTCGCTTTGTGTCATTGCCGCCATACCAATAAAAGAGCCGATCTCAATCATATCCGGCAAAATGCGGTGTTGTGTACCACCCAATTTTTCAACCCCGTTAATAAGTAACTGGTTGCTCCCGATACCACTAATATCTGCTCCCATCCGGTTCAGCATCCTGCACAGTTGCTGTATGTAAGGTTCACAAGCAGCATTGTAAATAGCCGTAGCCCCTCTTGCCAATACAGCAGCAATAACAATATTTGCCGTACCGGTTACAGAAGGTTCATCTAATAATATATATGTGCCTTTAAGTTCGTTTGTAGTTAAATGAAAAAAGCCTTCTTCGGGGTGATAAGTGAATTTGGCCCCCAGCTTTTCAAAACTTAAAATATGGGTATCTAATCTCCTGCGCCCAATTTTATCGCCTCCTGGTTTAGGAATATAGGCACTTTTGAAACGACCCAACATGGGGCCGGCAAACATTACCGAACCACGTAGCTTGCCGCTTTTTGCCCGAAAACTATCGCTTTTTAAATAATCAAGGTTTACATCATCTGCCTGGAAAGTACAAGTGTGCCTGTCCGTTCTTTCCACTTTTACATTCATTTCATGCAATAACTCAATTAAGTTATTTACATCCGTGATGTCTGGAATATTGGTGATGGTTACTTTTTCTGCAGTAAGCAAAACAGCGCTCACTATTTGTAAAGCTTCATTTTTTGCTCCCTGTGGAATGATTTCTCCTTTCAATTTCCTGCCGCCTATTACCTCGAATGAAGACATGTTATTAGTTGATTATTTACCAAATGAGCTAGAAAAACATTACCAACAAAAAAGTTGATTGAATGCTCAATCAACTTACCATCATATAAACCTTTGGCAGGTTATTAAAATCTTTTTTTACCGTATTTAGGTCCGCCGCCGCGTTTATCCATTCGTCCGCCGCCCCCATTATTTCCACCGCCGCCACGCTGTTGAAACTTGCCGCGTTGCTGCCTTCCGCCGCCACCATATCCCCGATCAAGATCACGATCTTGAGAAGGACGGTAAGCTTTTACGTAAGGTGTAGTTGTAAATTCCAGTTGTCCTTTGGTTAAACTGGTTAACTCTTGTTGAATAGCATCATCATGAACCTGGTCTTTATGCCAGTTGTTGTATGCCAGTTTCATATAATAAGCAATGGCGTTTGCAAAACCCTGGCGTTTTTCAGGATTTTCTTCCTTCAAAGCTTTGTCAATGACTATTTCAAGGTTTTTGCCCAGGTGCGAATACTTAGGATAACGCTTTGGATAAGGCAAAGGATCTGGCTTTCTTCTTAATTTTTCTGCCGTGGGTATAGGGTATGGAGAATCAACGTCTAATTTAAAATCAGAGATCAGGAAAAGATGATCCCATAATTTATGACGGAAATCTTCAACGTTTTTTAAATGCGGATTTAATACACCCATCAGTTCAATAACAACCTGCGCCTGTCTTTGACGACGCTCTCTATCTTCAATCGTTAATAAATGATCCACCATTTTTTGAATGTGGCGGCCATACTCACGGATCACCAGGTGACTTCGGGCTGTGTTATACTCCATTAGAACAAAAATAACCGAAAAGTTGAAAGGATGAAGAGTTGAATAGTTAATAGCAAAAAAAAGACAGGAAAAGGCAAAAAGAAAGGGACCCCGAACCAAGGTCCCTTTTACAAGCCACCATCCTCTTCCACCTAAGAGGTCGTTTATAATAAAGACACGTTAAGTGTCGATAAAATTCTTTTTAACTGAGGCATTTATTAATTTACAAACTTGGTACCAAGGGTGCCAAATGCTTTAAATCCATTGATTTAGACCGTTACCTCTAAATTTTTGTTGAGCTATTCGCCCAATTTTATTTTGTTGCAAAAAATACGGGAACATTTTCCTCAACTACACATTGTCAGCAAAAACTAACTTTGGCGTTTATGGTCATAGCGGTTGATACAAGGTTTCTAGGCAAGGATAAATTAGATGACCAGGATCTTTTTTTAAAAAACCTGTTGACCGAACTAACCGGCCAACAACGCCAACATCAATTTTATTTTATAATTGATGCGCCCTTAAAGGAAGCTTATGCTTTCGCCCCAAATGTTGACTTTGTAATTGTTTCGCCTTCTGCAAGCAATCTTTTGAAAAAGAAATTTTGGTTTGATATAAAACTGCCCATCGCATTAAAAAAAATAAAAGCAGATGTGTTTTTTTCAGAAGGCTTCTGTTCTCTAACAACAAAAATTCCGCAATGCATTTTCATTCAAAGCCTGGGATCTTTAGAAAATCCATCTGCTTATACAAAAACACAAGTTGCTTTTTACAATAGATATTTACCTGTTTTTTTATTGAAAGCAAAAAAGGTTATAACAACATCTGATTTTATAAAAAATAAAATTTTAAAAAATTATCAAACTGAAATAAATAAGATCGGTGTTATAAATAATGCCGTAAATATTGAGTTCCAGCCTATTTCTGTTGAAGAAAAGTGGACTACAAAGGAGAAACATACAGAAGGGAAGGAATACTTTATTTATAATGGCACAATAGATCCGCATAACAATATTCTGAATCTTTTAAAAGCTTTTTCGCTTTTTAAAAAGCGACAGCGCAGTAACTGGAAATTAGTTTTAAATGGTCTTGTTAATTGGGAAAAGAATTCGTTTTTGGACTTGATCAAAACCTATAAATACCGCGAGGATATTGTTTTATTAAATATTGAGCATGAAAAGGAACAAGCAAATTTAATTGCTTCATCCTATGCTGTTATTCATCCTTCGATCATTACCGATAATGGATTAATTGCAATAAAAGCCTTGCAGTGCGGCACACCTTTGCTTGCACCCGCAAATAGCGTACTTCACGAACTTGCTAAAGATGCTGCACTTTATTTTGATGAAAGTGACCCAGTTGCTATTGCCGAAAAACTCATGTTGATATATAAGGATGAAAATTTGCGGAAAGATTTGGTAGAAAAAGGTTGCGCCCTGGCAAGCAATTACAACATTCAAAAATCTGCAGCACTTTTATGGCAAAACTTACAGCAAGCTGCAAATAGTTGATGACTTTTTTGTAGTATAAAGCAAACTGTAAACTCACTTACCTTCGCACCTTAAAATATAAAAATGGCAAAATCGACAATAACCATTGATGTAGAACTGGATGAAAACCGTGTTCCGCAAAACATTCAATGGCATGCTACAGAAAGTACGGCAGACCGACCGGCACCAGCAAAAGCCTTCATGCTTTCCTTATGGGATGGTTCAGAAAAGACCGCTTTAAGAATTGATTTGTGGACACAAAAAATGATGGTAGATGAAATGGCTGACTTCTATTACCAAACTTTTATGACCATGGCGGAGACTTTTGAAAGAGCTACAAAACAAACCGAGCTGGTACAGGATATGAAAGTTTTTGCAAAAGATTTTTATAAGAAATTCCAGGATATACAAATGAAAGAAAACAAGCTGGAACAATAAGTTTCAGTTTGTTTTTCAAACAATGCCTTGCAATTTTTTCCGGATAAAATAAAATACTTAATTCAAAAAATTATTTACAATGAGCCTGGAACAGCAGATAATGACAGAAATGAAGGATGCAATGAAATCGAAGAACGAAGCGGCTTTGCGGAGTTTAAGAGCGATTAAAGCGGAGATCATCAAGGCAAAAACAGAACCAGGCGCAGCTGGTGAAATTTCTGCCGATAAGGAAATAAGTATGCTGCAGCGCATGGTAAAACAACGCAGGGATTCGCTTGATATTTATAAAACACAAAACCGTGCTGACCTTGCCCAAAAAGAACAGGAGGAGCTCGATATAATTGAAAAATTTCTGCCCAAGCAATTAAGTGAAGAAGAATTAAAGGCAGAAATTCAACAGATTATTTCCGAAACAGGCGCATCTTCCCCGGCCGACATGGGCAAAGTAATGGGCGTAGCTACAAAAAAATTAGCTGGCAAAGCAGATGGCAAAGCCATTTCGGCTGCCGTAAAAGAATTACTAGCTAAATAACAACAGATGTTTATAGACATTGTTGTTATTGTACTCATGCTGGTGGCTATTTTTAAGGGGTTGCAAAAAGGTTTTGTTGTTGCAGTCTTTTCTTTTTTTGCATTTATCATTGGGCTTGCCGCGGCCATAAAATTATCGGCGATTACAGCGGCTTACATTGGAGAGAATATTTCCATTTCCCAACGATGGTTACCTGTAATTGCATTTGCAGTTGTATTTTTTTTGGTTGCCTTCCTGGTTTATTTAGGAGCTAAAGCTATCGAAGGATTATTGCGGGTTGTAGCATTAGGCTGGCTGAACAAACTTGGTGGCGTTTTGCTTTTTGCTTTGTTGTACCTGTTTATTTTCAGCGTGTTGCTATTTTATGCAGCTCAATTACAATTACTTAATCCTCTTACTATTCAAAGCTCTGTCACTTATTCATTTCTGCATCCTGTTGGACCCAAAGTGATAAATGGATTAGGGCTTCTTCTACCGTTTTTTAAAAACATGTTCGAAGAACTTTCGGCATTCTTTGATGGATATTCAAAATATTCTTAATCTCATGGATTTTTAAAATCTTTAATTGCTAATTGTATTGACTTACAATAGAATAATACTAACCTGCAAAAAGAGTTTGTGAAGTAGAGACAATTATATTTGCCAAAATCGTAAAGAGCAGAATTGGTGCATTTTAGGGTAAATAGAGTATTTTAGCGAACACAGATTATCAGATGCAATACGAATTAAAAAAACAGGAGAAGTTTAAATACATAGAAGAAGGCGAAGGAGAGCCGCTGGTATTGCTGCATGGCCTATTTGGCGCACTGAGTAATTTTAAAGATCTCATTGAATATTTTCGCCAGCATTATAAAGTTGTAGTACCCATGCTGCCTTTATTTGAGCTTGATATTCTTCATACCACGGTAGGTGGCCTGGCAAAGTATGTTCATAAATTTCTTGAATTAAGAGATTATAAACAAGTTCATCTTCTTGGTAATTCTTTAGGAGGCCATGTTGGCCTGGTTCATATTCTAAAACATCCCGAAAGAATAAAATCATTAACGCTAACCGGTAGTTCCGGCCTTTTTGAAAACGGCATGGGTGATACATACCCTCGTCGTGGCGACTACGATTATATCAGGAAAAAAACAGAACTTACTTTTTACGATCCAAAAACGGCCACCGACGAATTGGTGAACGAAGTTTTTGAGATCACCAAGAACCGCATAAAAGTTATTAAAATTATTGCATTAGCAAAAAGCGCCATTCGTAACAACCTTGGCGAAGAATTAAATGCGATAAAACAACCAACACTATTAATTTGGGGGAACAATGATACCATCACGCCTCCCTTTGTTGCCAGAGAATTCCAAAAGTTAATTCCAAATAGCGAACTGCATTTTATTGACAAGTGCGGGCATGCACCCATGATGGAACAACCAGAAGAATTTAATATGATCTTACATAAATTTTTGAAAAAACTGGCCGAACCTGCAACAGTTGCCTGATGATAGTTGTCTAAACAGGTAAAGCCGCTATCCATGTTAACTCGCGACCTTATATCGAACTCTATTCCTTACCTCCACCTGGATGATAAAGTTTATCATGCTTTGCAATTGATGAACGACTATCACGTGGCGCATTTACCATTAGTAGAAGAAGAAAAATACCTTGGTATTATTAGCGAGGAGCAATTATTACATGCTGACGACGAGAATTTATTAAGCACCTTGCCGTTTAGCGATGGCGGCACCTCTGTACAAGCAAGCGATCATTTTTTGAAAGCCATTCAAATTGCCGTTGAATACAAACTAAGTATTGTACCGGTTGTAAACGACAATCAAATACTTGGCATTGTTACGTACAACGATCTTTTGCGCAATGCTTCTGATTTTATGAGCCTGAAAGAACCGGGTGGATTAATTGTTCTGGAGGTTGAAGGAAAAGATTATTCTTTTAACGAGATCAACCGCATTGTAGAATCAAATGACGCACAGATTACCCAGTTAAATACTTATAGCGATAACGAAACCGGGATGATGCAAGTAACCTTACGGATTAGCAAACTTGAAATTTCTGATATAATAAGCACCTTCCAGCGTTACGAATACAATGTAAAGTATTATTTTGGAGAAGAGTTGTACGAAAATGAACTTCGTAATAACTATGATAACCTGATGAATTATTTAAAAATGTAAACATTTTCTTTTTAAATTCAGGTATCATTTTTAGGTGTACATTAATAAGAAAGTGTGTTTACGTAGCTATGAAGATTTGCTTGCTTACAATTTTAATGTGCTCTTTTACTTCCGCTGCCCTTGCCCAATTAAGCAATGCAGAAACCCTAATTGTATACAGTACTGACCAGCCAAACTCGCTAGCGGACTCGGCCGCCTTATTCACCATAAATCAAATTGCCATTGAAGGCAATCGTAAAACACAAGAGACTGTCATTTTACGTGAGCTTTCCTTTAAAGAAGGAGAACGATATTCACTAAGCGTACTTGTTCAAAAATTTAAGCAGGCAAAAGAACAATTGTTGAATACTACGATGTTTCAAAACGTTGTTGTTTCACTAAAAAATTTTGAAGGCAATGGCGCTTCCGTTAAAGTTTCGGTGAAAGAGCGCTGGTATATTTATCCAATTCCTTTTGTAAATGTGGTTGATAATAGTTTTCAAAACTGGGTAAAGCAGGAAGGTATGGACCTTGACCGTGTGAAATACGGCATCAAAATAAAGCACCGTAATTTTTCTGGTAGAAATGATAAGCTCACCATGAATATAACCAATGGTTATACAAAGGCGTTGGCTTTTCGTTACGAAGATGTGCCGGTGGATGCAAATTTAAAATGGCTTGCAAGTTTTTATACTTCATTAGGCAGAAACAGGGACATTAATTATGCAACATTTGACAACCAGCGAATAGCTTATAAAAACCCCGATGTTTTTGTTCATTCGTTTTTTAAATCGGCTGCCGAAATCACCTATCGTCCGGCCATAAAAACAAGACACACTTTTGGCTTGGGTTACAATTACGAAAAAATTTCAGATACGATTTTAAGTATGAGCCCGGAATTTTCTACTCAAACTAATAAAATAACTTACCCGGAACTATATTACAAACTCCAATATTTTGATGTTGATTTTATTCCTTACCCAACAAAAGGTTTTGCAACAGATATAAAATTTGCAAAAAAAGGTTTTGGCGGTTCGGTTGATGTTTGGCAAACTACAGCCAGGGCTTCCGCAACCTTTCCACTGGGAAGAAAATACTACATTAACTGGCGGGCAGCAGGTGTTTTAAAACTTCCGTTTGACCAGCCATACACCATGCAAAATTTTGTTGGCAGCGATGGACATTATATACAGGGATACGAAGACTATGTGATTGATGGTGTGGCAGGTGGTTTTACCAAAGCAACATTTGCAAGGCAAATAATTAATACGGTTATAAATATTCCATCACGTAAAGTGAAACAACTAAATTATTTCCCCATTAAGATATATGGAAAAGTGTTTGGCAACTCAGGTTACATCTATAATAAAAACCCACATATTTCAAACACCTTGAACAACCAATGGCTTCATTCAGCAGGCGTTGGTTTAGATATTATTTTGTTCTACGACTTTATTTTTAAACTCGAATGGAGCTTTAATCATTTAAGGCAAAACGGTATATATTTACACGACAGGAGTTATCTTTAATTCTTCTCTTCTTTTTTTTGAAAAATTACACTTTTGAAAGTAGCTGTTTATAGCCGGGTATTAGAAATTGGACAAAAGAAAGACCTGCAACTTTTTTTTGATGAACTGCAGGCAGAAGAAATTACACCCGTCATTTACAAACCATTTTTACATGAGCTGAAAGAAGCCATTACACTTACCGATAATTACGAAACATTTTCTTCTCACCAGGACCTTACTGAGGAAATAGATTTTTTAATTAGCCTTGGCGGCGATGGAACCTTGCTTGATACCGTTACACTGATCCGCAGTAAAAATATTCCTGTTGTAGGCATTAATTTCGGCCGGCTTGGTTTTTTGGCGTCCATTGGCCGAGATGAATTAACAGAGGCGGTAAAAGCATTAGCACGCCGTTCTTTTATTGTTGATAAACGTTCGCTTATACATCTTGATTCAAGCCTCGCTCTTTTTGATGATGTTCCTTATGCTTTAAACGAATTTGCTATTCATAAGCGGGACATCTCGCCAATGATCAAAATACATACTTACCTAAACGGCGAATTATTAAATACCTATTGGGCAGATGGTTTGATACTTGCAACGCCAACCGGCTCCACCGGCTATAACCTTAGTTGCCAGGGGCCTTTGATCTTTCCGGACGCGGGCAGTTTTGTTATCACCCCTATTGCACCCCATAATTTAAATGTGCGTTCCATTGTAATTCCGGATAATACCATCATCTCCTTTGAAATTGAAAGCCGATCTGACGATATTATTTTAGCGCTCGATTCACGCCGCGAGATCGTCAATAAAAACGTCCAGATCGCCATAAGGCGTGAAACATTTATGCTTAACCTGGTGCGTTTAAACGAAAACAATTTTCTTCAAACCTTAAGGAACAAGCTTTCGTGGGGATTGGATAAGAGGAATTAAATAATCTCATAGTCCTTATCCTATATACCAAACATCCCTTTTCTACGTTAACAATTCCAGTAAAGTTTTATTTTGCATGCGTATGAGAAAGTTTTTGGCAGCACTTGTTCTTTCATTACCCTTGTCGCTCTATGCGCAGGATTCTTATGTACAAGAAGGTGAATTTGGTATTAACCTGGGTGGCGCTCATTATTTTGGCGACTTAAACACCAAGGCGAATATCAACAGGCCCAAACTGGCCGCAGGTATATTTTTTCGTAAAAATTTTGGCAATTACATAGCCTTACGTGTAGGCGCAAACTTTGCGCAAGTAGGTTATTCAGATGTTTATAACGACGATAACGAATTTATGAAGCGCCGCAACCTAAGCTTTAATAGCAGCATTTGGGAGCTGGCTGTACAAGGCGATTTTAATTTTTATCGTTTTATGCCCGGCGAGCCTCAATTTAGATTTACTCCTTATGTAACCATTGGCGCAGGTATTTTTAATTATGATCCTTATGCATATTTAAATGATGAAAAATATTTTCTGCGTCCTTTAGGCACTGAAGGTCAAGGTGATACTTCTTTTATTGACCGTAAGCAATACAGCACCATGGCCGTTAGCGTTCCTTTCGGCGTTGGGGTAAAATATGCTTTGAACGAAAGATTAAATGTTGGTTTCGAAATCGTTCACCGATTTACAAATACAGATTATTTAGATGATGTAAGTAAAACTTATGTAGATCCTTCCATATTTCCGGCAAACCCAGATGGCAGCCCGACACCTGCATTTTTATTGCAGGACAGGTCGTACGAAACCGGTACACCTATTGGTGGAAAAGGAATTCAAAGAGGTAATAGCAAACAAAAAGATCAATTTGCTACAGCCGTTTTCTTTGTCAGCTTTAACCTGCAATCATACAGGTGTCCTAAGTTTTAATTCAAAATTGAACGGCAGTTACAAATTTTCGGTAAATCTTATCTTAATTTAATTTCTTCCGCTTTCAAATTCTGCTGCAAATCCAATAGGGGTGATTACCTTTGTGCCCCTCTGCAATTAACATGTCTGATTTATTACAAAAAATTAATAAGGATCGCCTGCCGCAACACATTGCCATTATAATGGATGGAAATGGACGCTGGGCGAAAGAACAGGGTGAAGACCGTTTGTTTGGTCACTACCAGGGTGTAGAAAGTGTTCGAAACATTGTAGAAGGCAGTGCAGAACTAGGCATTGGCTATTTGACCCTTTATGCTTTTTCTACCGAAAACTGGGACCGTCCGCAATACGAAGTCATTGGGTTAATGGAGCTGCTCGTAACCACCATTCGCAACGAAATTGAAAGCCTGCATAAAAATAATATCAAGCTTCATGTTATAGGCGACCTTAGTTTGTTGCCTGCCTATGCGCAAAAAGAGTTGAACGAAGCTTTAGAAATTACAAAAGAAAATACGGGTTTGCAGCTTATAGTGGCTTTAAGCTACAGCGGGCGTTGGGAATTATTGAACGCTGTAAAAAGTATTGCATGGGAGGTGAAACACAATAACCTAAACGTTGAGGAAATTGATCAAAAAACTTTACAGCAATATTTATGTACAAGTGCTTTCCCCGATCCTGAATTAATGATCCGGACAAGTGGTGAATATCGCATATCTAATTTTTTATTATACCAGCTGGCTTATGCCGAATTGTATTTTACAAATGTGCGCTGGCCGGAGTTTCGTAAGGCCAATCTTTACGAGGCACTTCTTGACTATCAATCAAGAGAGCGGCGCTTTGGCAAAACAGGCGACCAGGTTGCCGTCAATTAAGTTTATCCCTCAACCATCCTTTTCAATTTTGTGATTGACAAAAACAATTTAAATGTCAAAACGTTTACCTATCCTGCAAAATCCTGTTTTCTTTAACAAAACCGTTTGAAAATTACCTTTAATTTGCCAACCAAAGCTTGGCTTCCTTTGCTTAGGGATTGACTGAATACTTCATTATGCAACAAATTTTATCAAGGGTTTCTATCCTTTTCTTTTTTATTGGCGTTACATCGTTTGCTTCTTTTGCGCAGGACACTTTGCCGCCAACCTCAGTTGATCCGACTTTAATGGGTTTAGAAACGGCCCGTGTACCAAAAGAATATACCGTTAGTTCAATAAAAGTTTCAGGAGCTAATTTCCTCGATACAGCTATCATTACATCTATCTCCGGCTTGCAAGTGGGTGATAAAATTCAAATTCCCGGCGGTGATCAATTTGCAAAAGCCATTGCCAACTTATGGCGTCAACGTTTATTTTCTAACATCCAGATTTTTATTACTGAATTAAGAGGCGAGAATATTAGCCTGGAAATTAATGTTACAGAACGTCCGAAGCTTGGTGATTTTAAGTTTATAGGTATTAAAAAATCTGAGGCAGAAGAATTACAGGGAAAGATTGGTTTGGCTAAATCAACCATCATTACTGAAAATACTCGCCGAAATGCAATTGAAGTCATTCAAAAATTTTACACAGATAAAGGATACAAAAATGCGCAGGTACGCATAGAAGAAAAGCCTGACCCCGCTTTTGTAAATTCTAATTCACTTACTTTTTATATAGACAAAGGCAGCAAAGTTCGCATCAACCAGGTTAGCTTTTTTGGTAACGAAGAAGTTTCGGACCTGAAGTTGAAAAAGGAAATGAAGGGCACAAAGGAAATGACAAAACTGACCTTGAACCCTGAAAAAACAATTAGTCCTTTCGGTGTAAATGAACGCCTTTCTTTTAATGATTATATAAAGAACTGGGGGTTTCTTTCTGCCTCCAAAACAAAAACTTTTCTCGATCCCTACTTCCGTTTTAAATTATTTAGTGGTGCCAAATTCGATCAAAAAAAGTTTGATGAAGACCTTGAAAAAGTTTTAGATCAATACAATGCATTGGGCTACCGCGATGCACAGATCATCGACACGGCATTGTATTATACGCCGGAAGGTCATTTAAACATTGATGTAAAAATTGACGAAGGCAACAAATACTACTTTGGAAATATTGCATGGAAAGGTAATACCAAGTACAGTGATTCTATTTTAAACTCTATTCTACGTATTAATAAAGGTGATATTTATAACCTTGATGTTTTAAACAAACGAATAGGCAAGCAAATGACCATGGAAGGCGGCGATATTGGCGGCTTGTACCAGGATGATGGTTATCTTTTCTTTAGGGTGGAGCCGGTAGAAACATCAGTTTATAATGATACCATTGATCATGAAATAAGAATTGTAGAAGGACCACAGGCAACTATTAAGAACGTAAATATTTTCGGTAACGATAAAACAAAAGACCACGTAATTCGCAGGGAACTGCGCACCGTACCCGGTGAAAAATTCAGCCGTGCTGATTTAATCCGTTCACAAAGAGAATTGGCCAACCTTCAATACTTTAACCAGGAAACCATTAACCCGGGTATTGAACCAGACCAGAACGATGGAACGGTTGATATTAACTGGAACCTGGAAGAAAAATCATCGGACCAGTTAGAACTTTCTGCCGGCTTTGGTGGCGGTGTTGGATTAACAGGAACTTTGGGTGTTTCGTTCAACAACTTCTCAATAAAAAATATTTTAAAGCGTTCATCATGGGATCCTTTGCCAACGGGCGACGGGCAAAAATTAAGTTTGCGCTTGCAGTCAAACGGAAAGGCTTACCAATCTTATAATTTTTCTTTTACCGAACCTTGGTTAGGTGGTAAAAAACGTAATTCACTTACATTTTCAGCATACAAAAGCAATATCCGGGCAAGCGGACAGTACACAGATAAAGGTAGATTTGAATACAGCGACTCCAGCAAACTGAGTGTTTTAGGTGTTTCCTTATCATTAGGCAAACAATTAAAATGGCCTGATGATTATTTCAGTTTAGTTTATGCATTGAACTATACGCAATATGATCTTAAAAATTATGCGTATTCAAGTTTTGGATTTTCAAACGGAATTTCTAATAACGTAAGTATGAAGCTTGCTTTGCAACGTTCATCTGTATACGATCCAACCTTCCCAAGAAGCGGATCGAACATGGTGGCAAGTGTTCAATTTACACCTCCCTATTCTTTATTTAACCCGGATGTTTTGACTTCGGCACAACAATTTAAAAACCCTGAGTACCATAAATGGCGCTTCAATTCCGAGTGGTTTGTTCCTATTGGTAAACCAATGGGCGCTGAAAAAAATCGCCAGTTTGTTTTGAAGTTGTCGGCTAAATATGGCTTTATGGGCCGCTACAACAATAAGCTAGACTTTTCTCCCTTCGAACGCTTTCAACTTGGCGGTGATGGTTTAAATCAAAATGGCGGTGGTATTATTGGTTATGATGTGGTTTCTCTTCGCGGCTATCCTGTTTTCCAGGAATCAAATCCTGCAATCAATCCAGATTTGAGTAATGCAACAAAGTATTTTACCATCTTTAATAAATACTCTTTGGAATTACGTTACCCGTTAGTAACCAACCCAAGCAGTACTATTTATGCGCTTACTTTCTTCGATGCCGCAAATGGCTGGTATTCGTTTAAAAATTATAATCCTTTCCGTTTACGCCGTAGCACTGGTGTTGGTATGCGTTTCTTTTTACCAATGTTTGGTTTGCTCGGGTTTGATTACGGTATTGGTTTAGATCGTTTACAACCGGGTGAAAAAGGTTTAAAAAATGCAACCCGTTTTACATTCATGTTAGGGTTTGAACCGGAATAAGAAATATAAAAAGTTGAATTTTTAATCAATAATTTTTCAAAATGAAAAAACTTCTTTTTCTCTTCGTTTGCAGTATTGGCTTTGTAGCGTTTTCGCATGCGCAGCGTTATGCCATTATCGATACAAAGTACATCCTGGATAAATTGCCCGATTATAAATCTGCTCAAAAAAACCTTGATGAAGTAGCAGCAGGCTGGCAGAAAGAAATAGATAAAATGCAACAGGATCTTGATAAAATGTACAAGGATTTTGAAGCGGAGCAAGTAATGTTAAGCGAGGAATTGCGCAAAAAAAGAGAAGACCAGTTATTTGTAAATGAAAAAAATTTACGCGACCTGCAACGCCAGCGATTTGGTTTTGAAGGCGATCTTTTTAAAAGAAGGCAGGAATTGATAAAACCCGTACAGGATAAAGTTTATAACGCGGTGCAAAAATTAGCCGTACAAAGAGGTTATGACTTTATACTTGATAAGAGCGAAGGAATTACGGTTATATTTGCCGACCCTAAACTGGAAAAAAGCGAAGACGTTTTACGGGAACTAGGCGTAAAAAATTAAAGAAAACAAAAACCTTTTAATAGCAGCAACCAATTCTAACAAAAAAGAATCATTAATAAAACATCAAAACATCTCATGAACAAGATCAAGTTATTTGTTGTAGCAGCAGTTCTTATTACAAGCTTAAGTGCATCGGCTCAAAAAACCGGCTACATTAATTTAGACCAGGTAGTTGCCCTTATGCCCGAAATAAGTAAATTAGATACCGTACTTCAACGTTACCAGGCAGATTCTTTGAACCCTCAATTTAGCTATATGGTAAGTGAATACAACCGTAAGGATAGTATTGCTAACGGTAAGGATTCATTGAAAACACCTTTAGTTACCCGCAGACAAATTCGCCAGGAATTAGAAGGATTAGCTTACCAAATTCAGAATTGGCAGCAAATAGTTCAAAATGCTTTACAAGGCAAACAAAATGAATTGTTAGAGCCTATTTATGCAAAAGCAATGAACGCTTTAAATGCCGTTGCTAAGGAAGCTGGCTATACTTATGTATACAATAAAGAAGCTTTATTAGTAGCACCGAAAACAGATGATTTACTACCGCTGGTAGCAAAAAAATTAAATTTAAAAATACCAACTGCAACAGCTGCAGCACCTAAAAAATAATTTTATAAATTGTATTTATCCCGCCATTAGGCGGGATTTTTTTTGCTTTTACGTAAATATTTTTTTCAATTAATAATTAGTAACAGCTAAATTTTTTCAATCTTCTTTACCAATGTTAACTTCACATTCCTAACTTTTATTTATGTCGCCGATAGGTGTTTTTGATTCTGGCTATGGTGGTTTAACCGTTTTGAAAGAATTGGTAAAGCAATTGCCGCAGTACGATTATTTATACCTTGGCGATAATGCACGTGCACCTTATGGCACACGAAGTTTTGATACAGTTTACCGTTATACATTAGAATGTGTAACCTGGTTATTGAAACAAAATTGCCCGTTAGTGATTTTGGCCTGTAATACGGCTTCTGCAAAAGCATTGCGCACCATACAACAAAACGACCTGCAAAAAATAGCGCCCAATGCCCGTGTGCTGGGCGTAATTAGACCAACTACAGAAGTAATTGGCGAATATTCGACCACGAATCATATTGGCATTTTAGCAACTACAGGTACCGTTCAATCCGGTTCCTATTTATTAGAGATTCAAAAGTTTTTTCCAAATGCAAAGATCTCGCAGGAGGCTTGCCCGATGTGGGTTCCTTTAGTTGAGAATGATGAATACTTAGGCGCTGGCGCGGATTACTTTATAAAAAATCATATTAATAGTATTCTATCCAGCGATCCCAAGATTGATACTTTATTATTAGCGTGCACGCATTATCCTTTATTAAAAGAAAAAATAAAACAATTTTTACCGCCAAAAATTGAGCTTATTTCTCAATCAGAAATAGTCGCAAAAAGCTTAAAAGATTATTTGGAACGTCATCCTGAAATCGAGTCTGTCATTTCAAAAAATGAAAAACGAAATTTTTATACGACTGATTCGGCCTCAGACTTTGACCAGAAAGCAACGAAATTTTTTGGTGCGAACGTAACATCAAGTCATGTTGATCTATAGGTCTTTCAACCATTCCTTGAGTCCTTTGTAAATTTTCCTGGCTACCTGTTTTTGAAATTTTTTGTTGACTATTTTTTGCTCATCATCTGCATTGCTTAAGAACGCAACTTCCACCAAACAATTTGGATATTCGGTTGGCCCGCTTAATGAAAAATTAAAGGATCCAATATTGCCGAAGTTATTCAAATCAAGATCCAGCATATTGTTTAAAATAGATTGAGAAAGTGGGCGAAAACCAGGATACCTGTAATAGGTGCTTACTCCATTAGCATTTTTATTTGATGAAGAATTTAAATGAATACTGATCAAAACATCGGGATCTGCTGCTCGTAATAAAACGGTCCTGTCCACCATACTTATATCAACATCATTTTCCCTGGTCATAAAAATGTTAGCATGTTTTCGCTTAATATATTTTTGAAGTTCCTTAGCGATCATTAAAGTGTAGTCTTTCTCCAGGATCTTGGTATTTATTCCGGTTGCCCCCGTATTTAGGCCACCATGGCCTGCATCTATTGCAATATTTAAATGTTTAATTTTTGTGGCAGGCTGTCTTTTTACGCGTATGGTAAGTGTATTGTTTTTATAATAAATTGCGTAGCCCCAATGTTGTTTGTGTTTTAATTCTATAAAAACACGGAATACATCATCTTCAATTTGTTCGTGCCACACGTTTGATATTTCCTTAACCGTTTTTAATTGGGTTATCCAATTTGTATTGCTAACGGCACCAAAAATATCTACTGCAATTCTTGAGGGTGCCAATAATTGCATGCTTTTGTATGGTAGTTTTTCTGGTAAAGCCACCATTACATAATCGTATTTTTCATCGCCAAAAACACGCCATGACCCCGTTAAATAATTGGGTTGAAAAATTGCAGAATCATCCTTTCTAAAATTTACTTTAGGCAAATAAGCAATGTGCTGTGCCGATAGTTGAACCTTATAATCATCCTTAGTGCTATCAACCACTTTCATTAAAATGTTGGTGTCCAGGTAAGTCATTTTTGCACCACCAAGCCGATCATCACCTACACCATATTCTAAGTATGGAAGCATACCAGTCGTTCTGCCGATCAGGGGATTTTGCGAAAAACCAGAAAAAGAAAGCATTATCAGGGATGAAAGGAAAAATGGCTTCATAAGCGGAAGTTAAGTACAAATGCATTTTATATAGACGTAACATTACTAAATAGAGAAGAAGTACTACTCAATTTTTGCTAAGGGCTTTCCAATAAGGGTTTCACGTATTATCTTAACATTAAATAAGTACAGAAATGTACTTTTCCAATGTCCTAAAAAAACCAATTATGAATGTAGTTACCTTGATGGGTATTTTCTCTGCATTTGCATTTTTCATACCTGCACTGCTCATTCTTTTATTAAGATTGACAGTTAACAAAAGCCTTTTAGCATTACTGATTTATTTTTTAATAACCGCTCTTTATAACATTATCGGTGTTGGAATAATTAAAGTGGATATACCTGTTGAAAAAACATTTTTTGTCATCAGTAACTACCTGGATGCCCCATTAATGCTTTTGTCGTTTTTATTCTTTTGTACGGATAAAATAAAAAGAAAAAAGATTTATTTAAGCCTTGGAATTTTTTTATTGTACGAACTGGTTATTACCATAATCTATGGCTTTGGTCCATCAACCGTGGTTTACATTATGGGGCCGGGTATTGTTTTAATTTTATTTTACGCAGTTTATTTCTTCATGCACTATGTAAAACTAAGCATTGAAAAAAATAAAGGCTACGGCAAAACCTTTATGAGCACCTCAATTGTTTTTGCGTATGGCTGTTACGCAATGATCTATTGTTTTTATTATTTTCAATCCTCTCCAATGGATGATGTGTTTTTAATTTATTACATCTCCTCCCTGGTTGCATCTATTTTAATGAGCATTGGTTTAATTAGTTACCACAAACGACATAAACAATTTAAAGATGTGGAATTAACAAGAAAAGAGTTACGCATGTTTTTTGGCACACCATAGAATTAAAAAATCCCGGCTAAACCGGGATTCATTTTTTATAAAAAGTATCTTTTTTGTTCAATCAGTGCATTTGCAATTCGCCGCCTTCCTTCTTTGCTGTTGTAAGGTTGTGCTTTTGTAAATCGTTTCAATCCCATTAATATCATTCGCTGTTCATCGCCTTCTGCAAAAGCATTTATAGCATCTTTACCATTTTTGTGTATACGGTCTGCCGCATCATACAAAAAGCAATTTAAAATATCCCTGTGTACCTCCTGGTCTTTATTACCGGATAATTTCATTACACGTAACAATAAACTTTCAGCAACAAAAGTATCAAGGGCCATATCTGCAATATTCATCAGCACTTCCTGTTCATGCTCCAGTTTCATCATTAGCTTTTGTGCCGCTGCGCCTGCCGTAAGTAAAACAGTCTTTTTAAAATTAGCTACCAGTTTCCTTTCCGCTGCGAAAGGCGTTTCATCTTCTGCACCAAAATCAGGAATAGACATTAATTCACCCGAAACCTTCATTGCAGCACCCATGATATTCAAACGACCTTGCATGGCACGCTTTAATGTCATATCAACGGTCAGTAACCGGTTTATTTCATTAGTACCTTCGTATATGCGATTGATACGGCTATCGCGGTAGGCACGTGAAATATTGTATTCATCGCTGAATCCATTGCCCCCGTGTATTTGAACACCTTCATCTACACAAAAGTCAAGCACTTCGCTGCCATATACTTTCAAAATTGCACATTCAATTGCATATTCTTCTGCGGCGCCCAATAATGCTTCATTAAATGGTTTGCCTTCGGCAGATAATTCGTTTTCTTTTTCTTCAATCCATTGTGCGGTGCGGTATAAAGCGCTTTCGCAAGCAAAAGTCCTGATGGCCATCTCGGCCAACTTATGCTTGATAGCACCAAAATTTGAAATAGATGTTTTGAATTGCTCACGTGCAATGGCATATTCAATGGAAGTTGTAGTTGATCTTTTAGCACCACCTAATGCTGCTGCACATAATTTTAAGCGGCCAATATTTAAAATATTAAAAGCTATTTTATGACCCTTGCCAATTTCACCTAACACATTTTCGACAGGCACTTTACAATCCTGGAAATATAGTTGCACTGTTGAAGATCCCTTGATGCCCATTTTATGTTCTTCGGGTCCTTGTGTAAATCCTTCAAATCCTCTTTCAACAATAAATCCTGTAAACTTATCGCCATCTATTTTTGCATATACATTGAATACATCTGCAAAACCACCATTCGTGATCCAGCATTTTTGCCCGTTGAGCAGGTAATACTTTCCATCTTCACTCAGTTTTGCAGTTGTTTTTGCACCCAGTGCATCACTTCCACTATTGGGTTCTGTTAATCCATATGCACCCACCCATTCGCCGCTTATTAATTTAGGGATGTATTTTGCTTTTTGTTCTTCTGTTCCAAAATATAAAATGGGTAAAGTTCCGATGCCGGTATGCGCTGAAATAGCTACTGAAAAAGAATGACCTGCACCAAGGTATTCATTGACAATAGTGGCGGTTACAAAATCTTTTCCCATGCCACCATATTCCTCGGGAAATGAAACGGCAAGCATGCCTTGTTCTCCTGCTTTTTGTACAAGTGAACGCATTAAGCCTGGTTCCATGTTGTCAATTCTATCCAGCAATGGAAATACTTCTGTATCCAGGTATTGGGTACACATATCGCGGATCATGTGTTGTTCCTCAACAAAATCTTCAGGTATAAAAGTATTTGCAGGATCGCTTTCTTTGATCAACCATTCGCCACCTTTAAGTGTAGGATTTACAATAGTTTCCATTGCAATTTTTTTATTGGTTATTTAAAGTTTTTATTTTTCGTGAACCTTATTTATTCAGGTTATCGTATACTTTTTGCAAAACTGCTTTACATATATCCACGTGTTCGGCCGATACACCTTCCAGCGCTTCGTTCAAAGTATCTTCGGCCTGTAACATGGCCTGGTCCTGTAACTTGATAGCCGTTTTTGTGAGGATCACTTTATTAATCCTCCGGTCCCCTTCGTCTGCTACTCTTTTTACAAGATTTAATTTTTCCAGGTTGTCAACAAGCCTTGTTATGCTTGGCTTATCCCTAAATGTTGCATTACATAATTCTTGTTGGCTCCTTCCATCTTCCTTCCATAAATGATAGAGCACACTCCATTGTTCAATGGTTAAATTCAAACCATTGGTATTAAATTTTTTCTGCAGCCTGCGGGCAATAGCCGTTGAGGCCTTACCAGAAATAAAGCTGTATAATTCGCCTTTTTTAAATTGGTTGTTTGGCATATAGTTGTTTATGCAACTAAGTAAATTTAATCTACCTTCTTTAAAAAAGCAAATAATTTTTTGAGGCTTTTTTAGAAAAGAATTCTGCAAGAAATGGTGCTTGTTTTTTAATTCTAAAATTTTTTAAGCCTAAAATTTTTGGTGAGCCTATAAAAATTTATTGATTATTCGCTGCTAAAATTAGTTTTGCATCCAATGGTGTTAACCTCGGTCGCAGTTATCTTCCTGTTGCTTTATGCTGTATTGATTATTTATTATAATAAAGGATGGCAATCATTACAAGAATTTGTACCCGGTAAAAAAAGTTCTCTTTCCAAAATTTCTGTGCTGATAGCGGCTCGTAATGAAGCCGCAAATATTTCGAACCTATTAGATTCTTTAGCAGCGCAAACTTACCCGAAAGAATGTTTTGAAATAATTGTCATTGATGATTTTTCAACTGATAATACAGCACAAATAGTCGCTTCGTATAATTTGGAAAACCTGCGGTTGGTACAACCCTATACAAATGATGAACAATCATCGAAAAAGAAAGCTATTGAAAGCGGCGTTGCATGCGCTAAAGGAGAACTCATAGTTACTACAGATGCGGATTGTGTAGCAGGTAAAAACTGGCTGCAAACCATTAATGATTTTTATGTACAAACCGGCGCTTCATTTATTGCTGCACCCGTTAAATTTTGCTACAATAGTTCTCTTTTACAAAAATTTCAAACACTTGATTTTTTAATGCTGCAGGGAATTACAGCGGCCAGCGTTGCTACCAGTTTTCACAGCATGTGCAATGGGGCAAATCTTGTTTATACCAAAGAAGCATTTAATAATGCCGGAGGTTTTAAAGGCATAGACCAAGTTGCCAGTGGGGATGATATGTTGCTTATGCATAAAATTTGGAAAAACGATCCGCATAAAGTGCATTATTTAAAAAGCAGTGAAGCCATTGTAAGTACCACGCCCATGCCTACGTGGAAGGAGTTTTTTTATCAACGCATACGTTGGGCAAGTAAAACACTTTATTACGATGATTACCGTGTTTTGGGAGTTTTGTTTTTCATCTACTTATTCAATTTATTTTTCGTTGTGCTTTTTATCAGTATTTTCTGGAATGTATTTTTCCTGAAAGTGGCCATCATTTTTTTAATCAGCAAAACCTTAATTGAATTTCCTTTTCTTTACCAGGTTGCTAAATTTTACAGGCAAAAAAAACTGTTGCCTTATTTTTTATTTTTTCAACCCTTGCATATTTTTTATACGGTAAGTATTGGTTTGCTTAGCCAATTTGGAAAATATAAATGGAAGGGACGATCTACTAAATAAAGAAATCAATAGCGCCTGGTGGCATTTGGTTTCTGCTCCAAAAAATCAACGTGCTCTTTGGAACCTAACCTGAAAAACAAATTAATACCGGATGTTTTTTGCAGACGCATTTCATTGGTGCAAAAAAATCCTAAGTGTTTAGTGTAAAAATTTGAGGGAATGATTTTTATTGAAGTAGAAATAATGGTGTCTTTTCTTAATGATGCTAATTGAGAAAAAGCAGTTAAGGAAAGACAAGAAATTAAACAAACCGAAAAAAGCTTTTTGAGCATGAGTATTAATTAGCGTAAATTTACGGCTTGATTTTTGTAGAGACCGCGAATTTTTTTTGCCCTTAACGAAACCGAGAACATGAGCCTAAACCAAAGTCTTCAACAGAAGCTATTACAAAAACTATCGCCCCAGCAAATTCAGTTAATGAAACTGCTGCAGGTGCCTACTGCTATTTTAGATGAACGCATCAAGGAAGAACTTGAAGAAAATCCTGCTTTAGAATTACCTGAAGATGGACATGAAGATAATTTTGAAGGGAAAGATGAATTTAGTGAAGAAGCCGGTACCGAAGATTATACGGAAGGCGAATTAAGTTCTGAAGAACAATACGAAAACATTGATATATCTGATTACGTTCAGGACGGTGATGATGATATTGCTGATTATAGGTTAAGAGATGAAAACTACGGCGACCAGGAAGAAAAACAAACCATTCCTTACAGTGTAGAAACTTCTTTTTACCAATTGCTGGAAAGCCAGTTGGGTATGTTAAAGCTAGATCCCAGGGAATCTGGCATCGCAGAACAAATCATTGGTTCTATTGATGAAGATGGCTACTTGCGCCGCGAAACTTCGGCTATTGTAGATGATCTCGCCTTTCGTCAAAACATTATGACGACGGAAGAGGAAGTGGAAACCATAATTAAAAGAATCCAGCGTTTTGATCCGCCCGGCGTGGCGGCCCGTACTTTACAGGAATGCCTGCTACTTCAACTGCTTCGCATGAAGGAAGAAGGCAAGGAGGTGGACATAGCAATAATGGCACTTACCAAGTACTTTGATGAATTTACCAAAAAGCATTACGAAAAAATACAAAGAGGATTAAACCTGGATGATACGCAGCTGAGAGAAGTGATGAACCAGATCACAAAATTAAACCCGAAACCAGGCGGTAATGTTGGCGAAATAAATAAGGCAGAAAGCTACGTGGTGCCAGACTTTTTTATTTATAATAATGCAGGCAAGTTAGAATTAACGCTGAACTCGAAAAACGCCCCGGAACTACGTATTAGTGAAGGCTATCGCGATATGTTGAAAGAATATGATCGGGGTGCAAAAAAAGATCGCCGCCAAAAAGAAGCAGTCATCTTTATTAAGCAAAAAATAGACGCAGCAAAATGGTTTATTGATGCCATTAAGCAAAGGCAGCATACTTTATTAAGTACGAT
>JAKFCI010000512.1:0-4574 GCA_036676725.1 Chitinophagaceae bacterium | reverse complement strand
AAATCCTTCGGCATGATTTACATACAAGCGTGTATTGGCAATCGCAACATGTTTCGCTGAGATCAATTCAAAAAATTTTATCTCTGTTCTTCTTTCCTTGCCTTTGCCAAATTTCTTCAGCAAACCTTCGAAATAGGCAATTGCATAATCGTTCAAATTGGCCAGGTCAAATTTTACCTGTTTAATTTCTGCTTCTAAACCTTTTATCTGCTGGTTTAATTCGTCAATGTCTAATTTATAAATCCTGCGTACAGGCTTTTCCGTTAGTTTTAAAATATCCTCCCTAGTTACTTCACGCTTCAGGTTTTTTACAAAAGGTTGAAAGGCTTTATCGATACCGGCAATTACTTTTTCCCAGGTTTCATGTTTCTTTTCTAATTCTTTATAAATCTTTTCTTCAAAAAATATTTTTTCAAGTGAAGTATAATGCCATTTTTCCTGTAATTCGCCAAGCTTTATTTGTAATTCTTTTTCAAGTAACCCTTTTGTTTTTTCGGTAGATACACGCAGCAATTCGTTGACACTAACAAAGTGCGGCTTATGATCAATAATAACACAGGTATTAGGCGAAATGGAAACCTCGCAATCTGTAAATTTATATAAGGCATCTATCGTAATGTCCGGGGAAATACCAGGAGCAAGGTCAACCTGCAATTCAACTTCAGCAGCCGTATTATCAGTTACTTTTTTAATCTTGATCTTTCCGTTATCATTTGCTTTTACAATAGAATCGATCAAACCTGTTGTTGTTACACCATATGGAACACTTTTGATGACAAGTGTCTTTTTATCCAATTCTTCGATATGCGCCCTTACTTTAATTTTTCCGCCGCGCCTGCCTTCGTTGTAATCTGTAACGTCAACCATGGCACCGGTTAAAAAATCAGGATACAGATCAAACTTTTTTCCTTTTAATATTTTAATAGATGCTTCGCAGAGTTCGATAAAATTGTGCGGCAAAATTTTTGTTGCCAATCCAACAGCAATGCCTTCTGCACCTTGTGCTAATAATAGCGGGAATTTTACCGGTAAAGTAACAGGTTCATTCTTTCTTCCATCATAGCTTAATGCCCACTCCGTAGTTTTTGCATTGAAAACAACTTCCAAAGCAAATTTGCTTAAGCGACCTTCTATATACCTTGCTGCCGCGGCATCATCTCCTGTGCGCACATCGCCCCAGTTACCTTGCGTGTCAATTAAAAGATCTTTCTGACCCATGTTAACCAGTGCTGCTCCAATTGATGCATCGCCATGTGGATGGTACTGCATGGTTTGCCCGATAACATTGGCCACTTTATTAAATCTGCCATCATCCATTTCCTTCATGGCATGAAGAATACGACGTTGCACTGGCTTTAAACCATCTTCAACTGCAGGAACAGCACGCTCGAGAATTACATAGGATGCATAATCAAGAAACCATGTTTTGTATTGGCCATTTATACCATTATCAGTTTGTACGTGTTCAAAATTTTTATTCTTCGCAGTGCTCATTTACTATCAATAATTTTTTAAAAACTTAATTTTTATGCGACCCGATCTTACCTAAATGTGTGTCCTTAAACCCACTAAAATATTTCAAACCATAGCCAAACAATCTATCCATAGAACTATGACCAAAAAGAATGATGCCTATTACCTGAACCAGCCACACTTTCATAATAAATCCAATCAGGAAAATTAAAACTGCAAGTCCCCGGTGATGAAAGATATTATACACAACTGCACCTGCTTTATTACCAGCTAAATAACCAACCATACTAACATCCGGGCCAAGTAATAACAACAAAAAAATCCACCATTCTGCATTCAGCACATACAGTCCATAAACAGATAATAAAAACAAAAGCAGTTCTTCAGCTTGTATTGTTCTTTTCATCAAGGAGTTTTTTAAATGTCATTTTCTATTTCAGCAGTTTCTTGTGCTGCTGTTTTTAATTTCACTTCAAAATCTTTCCAGCCTTTTGAAGGATCGCCATTGATCTCGATCTTCCCGGCTTCACTTAATTTTTTCATTCTTGCCAAAAGAAATACGTCGCCGGTTTTAATTTTCATTTTGGATAAAATGTTATGCATTGCACGGTTGCCCTTTTGCCATTCAGCAGTTAATGCTTTTAAAATTTCTTCATCATAAAAGTCTTCTTCTTTACCGGCTATCTTCTTGCCTCCTTCCAATATACGCACCATGGCATTTTCACTCATCAAACGTTTCCATTCATCGGGGTCTACTTCAAATTCACTTAAGGTGATCTTTCGGTATAACTTTTTTGCTTTTAAAAATTCTTTCGGTAATATTTCATGCAATGCGGTTGGATAAAATATATTTCCCTTTTCGTTTATAAACGGAAGGTTATTCATGTATAGAACGAATATGCGCCCGTGGTAATCCTGCAATTGCGAGATCAACCAATAATATCCACACACGTCATGTTGGTTCTGTCCCATCCACAACCACAATTCTTCTTTTTCATTTTCATCTAAGGTTCTTTTTAATTGATGTACTACCAAACGATCATCAACCATATTCATTAATTGATCTGTATCGTATGGAGATTGTTCCAGCAATTCCTTCCACCATTCGCGCCGTTGCTGGTAACCTTCTGTTTCAAAAATATTTTCAATTGGGCCAACTGCATAATCATCACGAATGATCTCTATTTTTCCTTGCAGGCTTTCATCTAAATCGATTGCTTTTTGTAAAACATCAATATCCGCTTCCTGGAAAACAACGTGTATCATGATCTATCTAAGATTTTGAAAAAAAATTTATTTAATTTTTATGGCTACAAACAAATAATTATTTGCTGCACCAATCACTTCGTACTTAACGTAGAAAGATTCAGTAAAAATTTTGAATGCCAAAAACTCGTGCTGCGGCACCGCAAATTCATCAAACAATAAAATATCGCCTGGTTTTAAAAAACGAAAGAATTGCGATAACACGAAAATGGTTGAACTAAAAAGGTCTGCATCTAAATGAATCAATTTCCTGTTTTGATTATTATATCCTTCTAAGAAAGGCACTAACGAATCCTGGAAAAGACCTTTATGAAAACTTGCTCTTTGGTCATTAATATTCAACGAATCCATTGCATGCGCCATGGAACCTTTTTCAAAATTGCCCCATTTTTCAGGCAGGCCTTCAAATGTATCAAAACCAAAAAAACGAGCATGTTCATTCTTGTTTTTTTCCAGCCACCATTTAAAAGAGGTGCCGCCTGCTACACCAAATTCAAAGTAGTCAAGTGGCCCTTGATCTAAACCTTCAGATTTTGAAATTGCATCGTACAATTTATACCGACGTTCATAATCCCATGTTTCCTGGTAAAAATCGTTATAACCTGTTACCGGGTTTTCTTTTCTCCATTTAGACATATCGGACATGAACACGCCGTTCTTAAGCCCGGTACTAAATGGTTCCACAACGTCATCCAACCCCCATTTCATAAATAAGGACTTTGCTTTCCTGATGTAATCGAGCTTGTTCAAGTAATTTCTTATTAATATTTATGAATGAATTCAATACCGCTAACTAATTAAGCACTTCTGCTCCATCTAATTCTACCTTCAAATTATTGATGATAAATTCCTGGCGTTCCTGAGTGTTCTTACCCATGTAATATTCCAGTAAATGTTGAATATGATCGCCATGATCAATGATCACAGGTTGCAACCTGATCTCATCGCCTATAAAACGTCCAAATTCATCAGGCGAAATTTCACCCAACCCTTTAAAACGTGTTATCTCTGGTTTGGACCCTAGCTTTTTTACAGCATTTTGTTTTTCTGTTTCCGAGTAACAATAAATAGTTTCCTGTTTGTTACGTACGCGGAACAGCGGGGTTTCTAAAATATAGATATGGTTATTCTTCACCAGGTCAGGGAAAAATTGCAGAAAGAAAGTCATGATCAAAAGGCGAATGTGCATACCGTCAACGTCCGCATCTGTGGCAATAACAATCCGGTTAAATCGCAACCCTTCTAAACCTTCTTCAATATTTAACGCATGCTGCAAAAGGTTTAATTCTTCGTTTTCGTAAACGATCTTTTTGCTCATTCCAAAACAATTCAAAGGCTTACCCCGCAAACTAAATACAGCCTGGGTTTCCACCTGCCTTGCTTTTGTAATGGACCCACTTGCCGAATCTCCTTCTGTAATAAATACAGTGGTATTTTGTTGGGTGGTAAAAAAATCTTCCTTGCCTTTTGTTGGCGGTTCATCGTTTAAATGAACACGGCAATCACGCAATTTCTTGTTGTGCAGGTTTGCTTTCTTTGCTCGTTCATTGGCAAGTTTTTTAATGCCTGCCATGTCCTTGCGTTCTCTTTCACTTTGTTCTATTCGCTTTTTTAAAGCATCGGCAACAGATACATTTTTATGTAAAAAATTATCAAGCTCTCTCGATAAAAAATCAGTCATAAACTGGCGCATGCTCGGGCCGCCTTCTTCTACATTTAAAGAACCAAGTTTTGTTTTCGTTTGCGATTCAAAAACTGGCTCCACCACCCGCACCGAAACGGCAGCAACAATACTTTGCCTGATGTCCGATGCATCATAATCTTTTTTAAAAAAA
>JAKFCI010000511.1:0-5584 GCA_036676725.1 Chitinophagaceae bacterium | reverse complement strand
CAGGCAATTGAAAGTCCCTGGTCAAATTTAAAAATGCTTCCGGTGCAACACTTATTGCGGCCAGCCAAAATAAAGGACCTTTGAAAGTTTATAAGATCAAAAGAAGTACAAGTGCTATTTCTTTATTGCCAGGAGATGTAAGTGCTTTGTTACATTATAAAAATGGTAAAAAACAATTGCAGGAATTTAGTGGCGGTGCTTCATTTTTATCTCAATCCGGACGGTTCATTAATATCGATAAAAATGTTTCATCTATCGATATAAACAGCAATAATGGTAAAAAACGAACCTTGAAATTTTAGGTTGCATCTTCAATAATATTTTCATTTAAACTTAGAAAAATGTGTTTTAAAACGAATGTTTGCTCTTAAACGAATTCCCACCTATTTCATACTAATTTGTCTCATACAAATTTGTTTCATTCTTTGTTCTTCCTGTGAGGAATACCAGCGCAATAAATCACATGCAAATATTTCAACGTTAAGTATTAAAAATGGCGAAGTCTTAGCAAAAAAATATTGCGTCTCCTGCCATTCACTACCAAAGCCTGAATGGCTTGATGCAACAACCTGGGAAAAAGGCGTGTTGCCTACTATGGGCCCGTATTTGGGCATATTTGAACACAGGTTCCAGGATTACAAATCATCCAGGTATGACGGTAATTTAGAAAAAAATATCTACCCGAATCAACCATTACTTAATGCAGTGCAATGGCAAAGTATTATTGATTATTACACTGCAACATCACCTGATAAACTTGAAGGTCAAAAAAGAGAACATAAAATACAAATAGGCTTGCCATTGTTTACGATTCAAAAGGCACCATTAAATTATTCAAAGGCAACTACTTCTTTTGTTACCATTAACCCTAAATATCTTTCATACCCACTTGTAATCAGTGATGCGATCAGGAACACCACTTACTTTTTTAATAAAGACCTTTCAGTTGCGGATTCTTTTACAACAAGTGGTCCAACCGTTGGTATTGAGTTTAATCCAAATGGTTTTTTAACTTGTAATATCGGAGTATTAAATCCTAACAATGGTAAATTTGGAAGCGGACAATTTATAAAAAATGAGGGAGGGCATTTCAGAGATAGTAGTAAAATTATAATGGATGGTTTGCAGCGCCCGGTCCAAATTTCTTCTGCCGATTTGAATAGTGATGGAAAAATTGATTACCTGGTATGTGAATTTGGATTTGTTGCAGGAAGATTAAGTTGGATGGAATTCACTGATACAGGCTTTGTACGGCATGTATTAAGAGATTTGCCCGGTGCTATTAAAGCTTATATTGAGGACTATAACAAAGATGGCTTGCCAGACATTTGGGTGTTATTTGCACAAGGTGAAGAAGGCGTTTTTCTTTTTACCAATAAAGGCAATGGAAAATTTGAAGAAAACAAAGTGTTGTCTTTTCCTTCAGTTAACGGATCTTCTTTTTTTGAACTTGTGGATTTTAACAAGGATGGACTTAAAGACATTGTTTATACTTGTGGCGATAATGCAGATTTTTCACCAGTTTTAAAACCTTTTCACGGGGTATATATTTTTATAAATAAGGGTCAGAATATATTTGAACAAACTTTCTTTTTTCCTATAAATGGTTGTTATAAAGCCTTAGCAAGGGATTATGATAACGATGGAGACCTTGACATAGCAACCATATCTTTTTTTGCTGATTATAAAAATCAACCGGAAGAAAGTTTTGTGTACCTAAAGAATGAAGGTTCAAATAAATTCATACCTTATTCTTTCGCTGAAAGTAGTTTAGGAAGATGGCTCACAATGGATGCAGGGGATATTGATGGTGATGGTTTAATAGATATTGTGTTGGGTAATTTTTTCATGGGGCCCAGCATCATAAAAGGTAAAGTAGACTGGTCGCTATCACCTCCATTCATCGTTTTAAAAAATACCGGAAAAAATGGTTTATAGTTTTGAATGTTATTGACAAAAAATATCCTTATAAAGTGTATATGAAAACATTACTTATTGCATTTTCTATTCTTTCAATTGTTGGTTGTAAAGAGCAAATATCAAAGGCAGATTCTAAAATACTTTCGGACCAGAATATTTTACATCAAAATACTAAGCAACTTACAGAAGTAATTATTCATGACATGTTTTCGCCGCCGGTAGCAAGTCGCATTTATGCATACACTTCGCTGGCTGCATTTGAAGCATTGAAATATGATGCTAAAGGAACTCCATCAATAACAGCACAACTTTCAGGATTTTCTTCCATGCCGTTGCCAAAAAATAATAAACCCTACAATTATTTATTAGCTGCTACAAAAGCTTTTTTTACGGTTGCTGAAAAGATTACTTTTTCGGCAGACACATTAAATAATTACCAGGAAAAAATCTATTCTGACTTTAAATCATTGCTGGATAGGGAAACTTACGATCGTTCATTGGCCTTTGGTGCTGAAGTAGGTAATCAAATCTTGAAAAAAACAGCATCAGATAACTATAAACAAACGCGGGGTATGTCAAAATATTTAGGCAGTAATGAGCCTGGAAAGTGGCGTCCCACACCACCAGATTACCTGGATGGAGCCGAATCGCATTGGGGAAAAGTAAAACCTATGCTTTTAAATTCTGCAGCGCAATTTACCTGCCCGATGCCACCAAAATTTTCAAAAGATTCTACCAGTACATTTTATAAATCTGCAAAGGAAGTGTATACAATAGGTAAAAATCTTTCAGAAGAACAACAGCACATTGCAAAGTATTGGGATGATAATCCGTTCGTGATTGAACATTCCGGGCACTTGATGTACGGTAATAAAAAAATCACTCCTGTAGGTCACTGGATGGGCATTGCCGCCATTGCATGCAAGAAGAAAAATTTAAATGCGGTGGAAACGGCCCGTACTTATGCATTAACAACCGTTTCAATTTACGATGCATTGATTTCCTGCTGGGATGATAAATTTATTACCCAGGTTATTAGACCGGTTACTGTAATTAATGAATGGTTTGATGGCAACTGGCAACCTTATTTACAAACGCCACCTTTTCCTGAACACCCCAGTGGTCACAGTGCCATATCTGCAGCGGCTGCAACAGTTTTAACCCATCTTTTAGGCGACAATTTCTCATTTGACGACACGAGCGAAATGGAATACATTGGTATGAAACGAAGCTTTCAATCTTTTAACCTGGCTGCGTTAGAAGCTTCTATCAGCAGGGTATACGGGGGTATTCATTTCCGAACGGGTATTGAGGCCGGTGCCATTCAAGGGCAAAAAGTGGCAGAACATGTGCTAAACAAAATAAAATTGTAAAGAAGACTGATTGCATTTATTTATTTCGCTTTCGTATAAAAAAAACTCCTGGTCATCCAGGAGTTTTTTATTGTCAAAAGGTTTGTTTTTAAAAACTTATAGCTCTTTGATCATAATGTTTTTATACCAAACATTATCACCGTGGTCTTGTAAAGCAATCTTTCCTTTTTTATAAGTTCCAAAAGCGGGCATGTCTTTAAATTTGGAATTGGCGATCATTGTGCGCCATTCATCATTCCACATCGTTGTATTTAAAACTTCAGCTCCATTTAAAATGAATCGCAATGAACCTTTATCTGCTATAATTTCTGCAGTATTCCATTCGCCTGCTGGTTTTACTGTTTCTTTAGAAACCGAAATAAGATCATACAGGTCTCCTGCGCGGTGTTTAATAATCTTTGCATCCGGGTGGCCGGCATTATCCAATACCTGCATTTCAGGGCCTGTATGCCAGGGGTAAGGATATTTTGCTTCATCCTCGTGGATGAAAAACATGATTCCACTGTTACCATTAGGCGCAATTTTCCAATCTAATTTTAAATGGAAATTTTCAAATTCCTTATCTGTTACAATATCACCACCTTCAGCAGTTTGCCAGTCTTTTTTACTCGCCGCATCCAGGCGTAGTGCACCATCTTCAACCTTCCAGGCTTTACCAATTGTTTGTTTGCCATAGGTATGCCATCCGGCTGTTGTTTTGCCGTCAAAAAGTGGCGTCCAACCATCTGGAGTGGCCGTAGTGGTGGTTGAAGTCGTATCTGTTGTGCCCGTTTTCATGCCGGTGTTTTTTGTTGATTCGCAAGCTGAAAGTGCTAATACAACAGCTGCTGCCATTAATTTTTGCATCATATTTTATTTTAAAGAAAGTACATATTTAACCATCAATTTAGCATCAGCCTCTGATAGGTCGGGGTGTGGCGTCATTGGAATGGTGCCCCAATTGCCCGATCCACCTTTGATTACTTTTTGCGAAAGTGAATCGACTACCGCATCGTTATCAGGATATTTTGCTGCAACTGCTTCGTAGGCAGGTCCTGTTGGCGTTGTTTCTGCAACTTTATGGCAGGTGAAACAATCACTTTTGCCAACCAGTTCCAGTCCTTTTTCTGCATCCGGATCTGCAGCGGCTGTTGTTGTTTCTGGTACTTCTGTTTCTGTTTTTTTATCGGCGGAAGGTTCTCCGCTATTGCATGCTATGATACTTCCGGCCATGCAAAAAATTAAAACTGCTTTTTTCATAATCGTTTCTTTTAAATAATTAATTCAGGCCAAGCACTGCCCGGTTATAGGCATCGTCGCTGCCTGTACTTGCAAAATCATCAAACGCTTTATCGGTAACCCTGATAATATTATTTTTAATAAAAGCTGCGCCTTCTTTTGCGCCATCTTCGGGGTGTTTTAAACAACATTCCCATTCCATAACAGCCCAACCCGCATAATTGTATTGAGTGAGTTTGCTAAAGATAGCTTTAAAATTCACTTGTCCATCACCGGGAGATCGGTAGCGCCCGGCCCTGTTAAGCCAGCTCTGGTAGCCGCCAAATGTACCTTGCTTTCCTGTTGCATTAAATTCCGCATCCTTTACGTGAAAAGCTTTGATCCTTTCGTGGTAGTGATCTATATAAGCGAGGTAATCCAATTGTTGTAAAACAAAATGTGAAGGGTCGTAAAGAAGACAAGCTCTTTTATGTTGTCCCACTTTATCCAGGAACATTTCATAAGTTATTCCGTCAAACAAATCTTCCCCTGGATGCACTTCATAACAAAGATCTATTCCCTGTTCTTCAAATTCATTTAAAATGGGAAGCCATCGTTTTGCTAATTCTGTAAAACCTGCATCTACCAAGCCTTCCGGACGTTGTGGCCAGGGATGAAATGTATGCCATAATAATGAACCACTAAAAGTAGCGCAGGCATTCAAACCTAAATTTTTTGATGCCCTGGCTGCATACTTTAACTGCTGAACAGCCCATTCGGTTCTGGCTTTTGAATTTCCACGAACATTTTCCGGTGCAAAACCATCGAAAAGAACATCATAAGCAGGATGAACTGCTATTAATTGTCCTTGTAAATGTGTTGACAATTCGGTGATCTCTAAGCCGCACTCATTGATCATGCCTTTTAATTCGTCGGCATAGGTTTTACTTTCTGCCGCTTTTTGCAGATCAATACATCGCGGATCCCAGGTAGGAATCTGTACTGCTTTGAAACCTAAACTTTCCGCCCAAAGGCAAATCGAACGAAGGTTATCAAACGGTGCTTTGTCGCCAAGAAATTGTGCTAAGAAAATT
>JAKFCI010000510.1:0-7413 GCA_036676725.1 Chitinophagaceae bacterium | reverse complement strand
ATTTCAATTCATACAAAAGAAGAAATGGAAAAGAAAGACCTGACAGGTTTTTTTATTGGTGGTGAAAATAAATTGGCATTAAAACTTCCTTATCTGCGTAAATCTTACCAGACAAAAAAATCGGTCGGTGCAATTTTAATGGAAGCCTTGCCCGGCACGTTATTATTAGCTTTTACAGCAATGCTCCTTGCCATTGTAATTGGCATTCCATTGGGAATGTTGGCTGCGGTAAAACAAAATTCCTGGGTTGATACAACTGCTGTTTTTTCGAGCATTGTGGGTATCTCTGCACCTTCTTTTTTTATGGGGATCATTATTGCTTATGTTTTCGGTTTTGTATTGAGCGACTGGACAGGATTACATATTACAGGCAGTTGGTTTGAAATGGATGTTCATACTGGAGAAAAACGGCTAACACTTCAAAACCTGATTTTGCCGGCTGTAACGCTTGGTATTCGGCCTTTAGCTATCATTACACAATTAACCCGCAGCGCCATGCTGGATGTTTTGGACCAGGATTACATACGAACGGCTTACGCAAAAGGTCTAAGTAAGTCTGCAGTAATATGGAAGCATGGTTTGCGCAATGCTTTAAACCCCGTTATTACCGCGGTAACAGGTTGGTTTGCCGAATTACTGGCCGGTGCCTTTTTTATTGAATATATTTTTGGTTGGAAAGGCATCGGGAAGGTAACGGTTGATGCCCTGGAAAAACTTGATTTTCCCGTAGTCATGGGATCGGTTCTTATCTCAGCAACATTCTTCATTTTAGTTAATATTCTTGCCGATATTCTCTATGGCATTGTCGATCCAAGGGTAAGGATAAGATGACCTTAAATTTTAAAAAATATTTCGACTTCAGGAGTAAATTTTTGTAATTTTATAAAGAGCCCTGTGAGCAATATTTTTTATCGTTTAAAACTAATATTTTATGGAAAGTGTTGCCGATGTGCTACGTTACAAAAATCCGCAGTTTAATACTACGGGTCCAAACCGATCGATACAGGATGCGCTTCACCAAATGCACAGTGAAAATGTCGATCACTTAATTATAATGGATGAAGATCGTTTTTTAGGTGTACTCACAGAACATGGCCTGGCAGAAAAACTTTTATACAGGAAAGATTTGGATATGGCTGCTGTAAAGGAATTCATGACCACTTATTTGCCTGTGGCCACACCAACAGATACATTAGAATATTGCCTGCAATTAATGGAACGTCACAATGTGCGGCACCTTGCTATTTTCGATCGCTTTACTTTTAAAGGCGTTGTTTCATCTCATGACCTGATGAACCAAATTTTCATTAAAAGAAAACAACCATTTGAAGATGCGAGAAGTCATGCTTATCCCTGGGATTGATCATTGGATAACAACTTCTTTAATGTCATTACTACCTAAAGCTTCGTTTACACGGAGCTTTATTTTTTCTTTCTGGTAGGAGAGTTCTTGCTTTAATGGGGCTACACTTGTTGTAATAAATAAAGTACCATTAATGATGTGAATTTTATCGGTGTATTTTGAAATGGTTTTACCCATTAGTTTCTCCCATATATCGCCAATTTGTAAAGCTTGCACATCGCCTTTTAAGCGACTGCTTTTTAAAAATTGCTGTATGGCATCACCAATCTTGTACTGTCCCATAAAACAAAGATAATCCGGCTTTCCAGTTAATTAGTTATTTGATTAAAAAGTAGATCAATTGTTTCAATTAGTATTACAATTGAATTAGCTGGTATCCCGTTTCCAGTTTTTCCAATTGTTTTTCCAGTCGTTCGCAATTTGTATCTGTTATAAAAATTTGTGCATGTTCATCAGAAGCAACGCGGTTCAATAAATTGCCTATTCTTTCATCATCCAGCTTTTCAAAAACATCGTCAAGCAACAAAATAGGAGAGAGCCGTTTTTCTTTTTTGATCACTTCCACTTCGGCCAATTTTAAGGCAAACAATAAACTTTTTCTTTGTCCCTGGGATGCAACACTTTTAAAGGTTTGCTGACCCATATTGAATACCAGGTCATCCTTATGAATGCCAGCTGTTGTACGTTGAATCAAAAGATCTTTTTGCCGGTTGTATTGCAATAATTCCTGCAGGTTATTTTGTATTAACTCGCTTTCATAAATCAGGGAGATGGGTTCGTAGTGTTGCGCAATTTCGTTGTACAGGTTTTTTACTTCAGGTAAAAAATGCAGTAAAAATTCTTTCCTTTTTTTCGCAATCACTTCACCTTCTGTAATTAATTGTTCATCTAAAACATCCAATACCGAAAGGTCTTTATTTCCAAATGCTTCGTTGTAATTTTTTAAAAACGAATTGCGTTGTTGTAAAATTTTCGTGTAATTAATCAGGCTTTGCAGGTAAGCCGGATCAAGTTGCGATAATAAAGTATCAACAAATTTTCTTCTTTCCTCGCTGCCGCCGATGATCAATTGCACGTCATCAGGCGCAATAACAACGCAAGGGTAGCGGCCAATATGTTTTGAAAAACGATTGTACAATTCATCGTTTACCGAAAATTCTTTTTTGCCGTTTTCGCGTAAAATGCAAACAGCTTTATCTTCCTTGCCGTTCACGGAAAAATGTCCCTCCAAACGAAAACCTTGCAACCCATGCTGTGCCACCAGGCTATCCTGCCGGGTAAAGTAACTTTTGGTAAAACATAAATAATGAATGGCATCCAGCAAATTAGTTTTGCCTTTGCCGTTCTTTCCGCAAATGCCAATTATACGTTCGCTAAATGTAAACTCCTGGCTGAAGTAATTTTTGAACTGGATGAGAGATATAGAGGAAATATTCAAGGCCACAGGTTTCCAAAGATAGGAGTTCGAGAATTTTACAGGGCGAATTGTGATTTGCCCTTCATGCTGCTTTAACTTCCAGGTGTACAAAAGTGCGACGCAACAGGCGTTAAATAGCAGTATAATTGCCTGGTTCCAAAAAATGGGCTTAAAACTTATAACTGGCAGAAAAACAGCAACATTAAGAAAAACCCAAAGGGGAAACACGAAATACTAAACCCAAATATTTTCCCCTATTTTTGCGGCTCAAATTTGCAGCCTTGGCTACTAAATTCACAAAAGAGACATATTTATATTGGTACGAACTGATGCAGTTAATTCGCCAGTTTGAACTAATGGCAGAAGAGAAGTACAAAATGGAAGGCAAGATCCGTGGCTTTTTCCACGCCTACATTGGGCAGGAAGCGATAGCTGCCGGGTGTATGACTGCTACCAGGCCCGAAGATTTGTTTATTACCGCGTACCGCGATCATGGGTTAGCCATTGCCAAAGGCATTTCGGTTAATTCCTGCATGGCCGAACTTTATGGTAAAGCCACAGGTTGCGCCAAAGGAAAAGGTGGCAGTATGCACTTTTTTGGTAAAGAACAAAACTTTTATGGAGGGCATGGTATTGTGGGCGCACAAATTGGCACTGGTGCCGGTTTGGCTTTTGCTGAAAAATACCGGGGTACCGATAACGTGGTGCTTTGTTATTTTGGTGATGGTGCTGCCCGCCAGGGTATGTTGCACGAAACTTTTAACCTGGCAATGACATGGGAATTGCCGGTGATCTTTATTTGCGAGAATAATCATTACGCAATGGGCACTTCGGTTAAAAGAACTTCGAACATTACCGACATTTATAAATTGGCCGATGCCTACGAAATGCCTGCTGATGTTGTGGATGGCATGAGCGCTGAAACAGTTCACGAAGCTGTGAGCCGTGCAGTGAAAAGAGCAAGAGAAGGCGGCGGACCTACGTTATTGGAAATAAAAACCTATCGTTATAAAGGTCACTCCATATCTGACCCGCAGAAATACCGTACAAAAGAAGAAGTAGAAGAATACAAAGGAAAAGATCCGATTACTACTTTGGTGCAAACCATGAAGCAAAATAATTTTGCAACGGAAGAAGAAATTGAAACCATTAATAAGCGGGTAGACCAGGCCGTTGAAGAAAGCGTAAAATTTGCTGAAGAATCGGCTTGGCCAAATGATGATGAAGTGCTGAAAGATGTTTATGTAGACAAGAATTATCCATTTATTACCGAATAACAAACCACCTTTTATAAATTACCAATTCAATGGCTGAGACAAAACATGTAGAACGCACCCATAATCCAGAAGTGATGGACCGTGCCCGAAATTTCTGGGATCGCAATAACCGTACGATTACAATTGTTGGTTTAGCTTTTATTTTAATAGTAGGGGGTTACCTGGCTTATAAAAATTTTATTAAAGAACCTAACGAAGTAAAAGCTTCGGAAGCCATTTTTAAAGCCGAAGATTATTACCGTAACGATTCTTTAAACCTTGCTTTAAATGGAGATGGAATTAACCCGGGTTTTTTAAAGATCATTAGCCAATACGGTGGTACAAAAGCAGGCAATCTTGCACATTTTTATGCAGGCGCTATTTATTTACAAATGGGCGATGCAGCTAAAGCACAAAAACACCTTGCAGATTTTGATTCCGATGCAAAACAAATCCAGGCACGTGCCTATAAATTGTTGGGCGATGCTTATGCAGAACAAGGAAAAAATAATGATGCATTAAATAATTATAAAAAAGCGGCACATCATTTTGAAAAAGATGAAGCCAATTCATCGGAGTATTTATTTACGGCTGCTTATTTTGCGGACAGGGTTGTAAAAGACCAAAAGCAAGCTGTTGAATTATTTAAAGAATTGAAGGAAAAATATTCCAAGACTGAGAAAGGATTTGAAGCTGATAAATATTTAGGTCAGCTTGGCGTTTATAATTAATTATGGCAGACGTAAGTAACAGCAAAATATTTCAAAATATCGAGGGCATCCATTTATTGAAGGATGCCCTTGTCGTTTTGGTAAAAACAGAATGGAATGCAAGTATTGTAGACGAATTGGAAAGGGCTTGCCTGCATATATTTTTACAACAAGGCATACGCACCAAAACCTTAGTAGTTCCAGGTGCAGTCGAAATTCCATTTGCCATTAATCATTACTGGAACACGTGTAAAAAGAAAAACAGGCCTGATGCTTTTGTAGCTTTTGGTTGTGTTGTTCGTGGTGGTACACCGCATTTTGAATACGTGTGTCAATCAGTAACAGCGGGTATTACACAATTAAATACCATGTTGCCTGTACCAACCATTTTTGGTGTACTTACTGTTGATAACAACGAGCAGGCACACGAACGTATTGGTGGCGAGCACGGGCATAAAGGAGAAGAAGCGGCCGTGACAACTGCTAAAATGATCTTATTAAGCCGGCAGTTAAACCAAGGATAAGATGAACGTACAATTGTTTGTTCCGTGTTTTATTGATCAATTGTACCCGCAAACTGCATTCAACATGATAAAGGTGTTGGAGAAAGTTGGTTGCAAAGTCACTTACAATCCAAAGCAAACCTGTTGCGGACAGCCAGCTTTTAATGCTGGTTTTTGGGATGAAGCCCGTGAAGTTTGTTCCAAATTTTTAAATGATTTTAAGCCAGGTATTCCCATTGTTGCACCAAGTGCAAGCTGCGTTGGCTTTGTAAAAAATTACTACACCAAACTTTTCGATAATTCTTCTTTGCATCACCAGGTTGCGGCCATCAGCAAAAATATTTTTGAGTTCTCCGATTTTTTGGTGAATCATTTACAAGTTACAAATGTTGGTGCGGTGCTGGAAGGCAAAGCAACTTACCACGATTCGTGTGCTGCATTAAGAGAATGCAAGATCAAAAATGAGCCACGTATTTTACTGGAAAATGTAAAAGGTTTAGAGTTAAAAGAAATGGATGATGTAGAAACCTGTTGTGGTTTCGGTGGCACGTTTGCCGTAAAGTTTGAACCCATTTCCATCGCCATGGCCGAACAAAAAATTGATCATGCTTTGGTAACAGAAGCCGAATATTTAATTTCCACCGACCTCTCTTGCCTTATGCATTTGCAAGGCTACATCGATAACAAAAAGTATCATTTAAAAACCATGCACTTGGCCGATGTGCTGGCAAGCGGCTGGTAGATTTTTTATTTTTTTATTGTGTCAACTATTGTACGTCAATCAACGTTCGTTGCGTCGCACACTTGTACTTTTTGTATTTTATTGAACAGGGAAGATGTTCATTATTTATATCAAAACAGCTGGTGCACATTTGCGTACCGGCTGTTTATTTTACAAAGGGGTAAGAATGTTCAGAAAATTTGCTGACAAATTATTTAGGTAATAATACATGGTCAATTACATGAATAACCCCATTGCTTTGGAAAACATCTGCAATGGTTACCATTGCGGTTCCACCTTTTTCATCTTTTATCCAGATCTCGTTTCCTTTCGCCATTAGCCAAAGTTTGCCGCCTGCAACGGTTGTAAGTTCTTTTGATCCTTTACCATTCTTTATAAATTTCGCCAGCTCTTTGCTGTCTAATCTTCCTGGTACTACGTGGTAGGTTAAAATGCTCGTTAGTGTTGCTTTGTTCTCTGGCTTAACAAGTGTTGCAACGGTACCTTCCGGCAACAAATCAAATGCTGCATTTGTCGGTGCAAATACTGTGAAGGGTCCGGCACTTTGTAATGTTTCAACCAGTCCAGCTGCTTGTACTGCCGCCACAAGTGTTGTGTGCTCTTTTGAGTTAACTGCGTTCTCTACAATGTTTTTGCTTGGGTACATTTCTGCGCCACCCACCATAACTGTTTTTTCATTTTTCATTTGTGCTGACGAAGAGATTGCGATGCCTGCTAGCAGTAAAACCGCTAAGGATAATTTTTTCATTTAAATAAATTTTTGATTAAGGAATGAAGCCACTGTTATTATTGTTGCTCGATGTATTAACATACGCAGCAAGAAAATTGTTGGATTTAAGAAGTGGAAATATTTTATTCTTGCAAAACGTTTAACAGTTAAAATCGACTGTTGAATTTTTATTAATGATTAATTTTTTTCAATGGCTTATTGGTTGGTAAAATCAGAACCTTTTAAATATAGTTGGGAGCAGTTTGTAAAAGATGGCAAAACCTTTTGGGATGGTGTACGCAATTATGCTGCAAGAAATAATTTACGTGATATGAAAAAAGGCGATGAAGTTTTATTTTATCATAGTAATGAAGGTTTGGAAATTGTAGGTATTGCAAAAGTGGTGAAAGAAGCTTACCAGGACCCTACAACACCAGAACCTGCATGGCTTGTTGTAGATCTTAAACCGGTGCGAAAATTAAAAAAACCTGTTTCATTAAAACAGGTTAAAGAAGACGGCCGTTTACAAGACATGGCTTTGCTGCGGTTAGGCAGACTGTCTGTACAACCGGTAAAAGAAGAAGAATGGAACATTGTAATGCAATTAGCAGGAGAGAAAAAATAATTCCCGGCTAACTTCTTACAGATTGTAATTTTTGGGCTATGGCAACTTCCAGGTCATCGGGAAGGGTGGATGAATCATCATCTATTGC
>JAKFCI010000509.1:0-16013 GCA_036676725.1 Chitinophagaceae bacterium | reverse complement strand
AAATGTGCCGTTAACTGGCTTGCCGGCGTGCCTGCTGTTGTAAAACCAGCATCAGTAACTTGTTACATTACCGAGGCAGTAGTAAGAGAAATTATTTCCTCAGGAATTTTACCTGAAGGGGCATTGCAATTATTATGTGGTAGCGCAGGTGACCTTTTAAACCATGTGTCAGCACAGGATGTTGTGACTTTTACGGGATCCAAAACAACAGGACTGATGTTAAAGTCGCATAAAAACATTCTTGAACAAAGTGTACCATTTAATATGGAGGCTGATTCGCTGAATTGTATCGTTCTTGGCCAAGATGCAACACCCGGAACACCGGAATGGGATCTTTTTATTAAAGAAGTCAGGAAAGAAATAACTGTAAAAGCCGGGCAAAAATGTACAGCAATTCGCCGCATATTTGTTCCTGATAATTTACTGGAAGATGCAAAAATTGCAATTGGCAAAGCACTTGGGCAAACCATTATTGGCAATCCGGTAAATGAAAAAGTACGCATGGGATCTTTGGCCAGTGGCGGTCAGAGAACAGAAGTAAGAAATAATGTACAAAAGTTGTTGGCGAGTTCGCAGATCGTTTATGGTTCTTTAGACAGCGTGGAAGTTGTTGATGCGGATGCAAAAAAAGGTGCTTTTCTTTCGCCTATTCTTTTAATTAATGAAAATCCTTTTGCCAGCGATGATGTTCACGACATTGAGTGCTTTGGCCCCGTAAGTACCATTATGCCCTATTCCGGTTTGGAAAATGCAATTGCACTTTCAAAAAAGGGAAAAGGTTCTTTGTGTTGTTCTATTGTAACGGCAAATAATGAAACGGCAACCAACTTTGTTGTGGGTGCAGGCACACATCATGGAAGAATTTTGGTTATCAACCAGGAATGTGCAAAAGAAAGCACAGGCCATGGTTCTCCTTTGCCATTATTGGTACATGGCGGACCGGGACGTGCAGGCGGTGGAGAAGAAATGGGCGGCTTGCGTGGCGTTAAGCATTACATGCAAAGGGTAGCCATTCAAGGATCGCCAACAACCATAACAGCCATCACAAAAGTTTACCAACAAAATGCAAAAGGAAATGTGGATTCAATCCATCCTTTTCAAAAATATTTCGAGGATCTCCAGGTCGGCGACCAAATCGTAACTAAAAAAAGAATTATTACTTCAGAAGATATAGATGATTTTGCAGCACTAAGCGGCGATCATTTTTATGCGCACAGAAAAGAAACAGATTTTTCCGGTACCATGTTTACGCACCAGGTGGCGCATGGTTATTTTATTTTAAGTGCTGCTGCTGGTTTATTTGTAGATGGAAGTGAACTGGGGCCTGTCTTGTTGAATTATGGTATTGATGAATTGCGTTTTACCAAACCCGTATACCCGGGAACAGAGTTATCGGTGCGGTTTACCTGCAAAGAAAAACTTCCGCAGGACCCAAAGGACGAAAACGATATACCAAAGGGAATTGTAAAATGGCTGGTAGAAATGTTAGACGAAACAGGAGAACATGTTGGCGTGGCAACAATTTTGACTATGGTAAAGAAGAAAGACTAATAAATAAATTAAGAGGTTATGGCAAAAGATATGGTTAATGGATATGTATCGGTAGAAATACACAATGGAATTGCAACAATTGAATTTTTTCACCCGCAAAGCAATTCGCTTCCAAAAAAAATGCTTGAAGAATTAGCCAAAGAAATTCATGCTGCAGGTAAGGATAATGATATAAAAGTTATTGTGTTGCGTTCCGCAGGCGAAAAATCTTTTTGTTCCGGCGCATCGTTTAACGAACTTACTTCTATTGAGAACAAAGAAAAAGGGTTTGAATTTTTTAGCGGCTTTGCAAATGTTATAAATGCAATGCGTAAATGTAGCAAGCTCATTATCGGCCGCATACATGGCAAGTGCGTGGGTGGCGGTGTTGGCCTGGCTGCTGCCGTAGATTATGCAATTGCAGTGGAGGGTGCGGATGTTAAGTTAAGCGAACTTGCTATCGGCATCGGGCCTTTTGTTGTAGGTCCTGCTGTTGAAAGAAAAATTGGAATATCTTCTTTTTGTCAATTATCTATTGATGCCAGCATGTGGCGCAATGCTGATTGGGCCAGAAGAAAAGGTCTATTCTCCGAATTACATCCAACAACCGAAGCAATGGATGAATCTGTATTTCGTTTATCTAACCAGCTGGCACATACGAGCCCGCAGGCAATGGCTGAATTAAAAAAAGTACTTTGGAGAGGTACCGAGGATTGGGATGACCTTTTATACAAAAGAGCTGAAATCAGTGGGAATCTTGTACTCAGTTCGTTTACAAAAGAAGCCATTGCCAAGTTCAAGGAAAAGGCCGGCAAGGTTTAAAATTATACAGGCTTATTATCAACTGCCTCCAACCTAATTCTATGGAGCATGGAACTGATCTGGATTTTTGTTTGCTTATTCCTTGTTATAATAACATCGAAGGTTTAAAAAAGTCTTTACTAAGTATTGAATACAACTGCGATAAATATATTGTGGTCATTGTAGATGATGGAAGCGATCAGCCCGTAACTTTTGAAGGTTTAAAATTCCAGGAATGTAATATAAGGGTGCAGATTATTAACCTGCCGGAAAACAGGGGCATTACTCATGCTTTAAATGCGGGACTAAATTGGATCACTGATAACACAAATGCGAAATACATTGCTCGCCTTGATTGCAATGACATTTGCGATGCCGCCAGGTTTTATAAACAGGTTTCTTTTTTAAATAAACACCCCCAAATAGGGCTTTTAGGCAGTTGGTGCTTTTTCCAGGACGAAGATTCAACATCATATATTTATAAAACGCCAACGGAACATGATGCAATTTGGAAGGGAATGCATTTTAGAAATTTATTTATTCATCCAACAGTTATGTTCCGAACTGAATTATTACTAAAAGTGGGGATTTATCCTTATGACTATCCTTACGCCGAAGATTATGCGCTTTTCTGGAAAATGTTAAAAGCAACAAAAGTGGCCATATTAAATGAACCTCTGGTTACATGCGCTATAAATTCTAAAGGAATATCAGCAGCCAATAGAAAAATTCAAATGCAAAGTTGCCGAAGAATCATTGCAAATTTCGGAGAAAATAACCTGTGGAAAATTTTAGGAATAGGGTATACAAAAACCAGGGAATGGCTGCCACAAAAACTAATTCTTCGATTGAAGCAATTAAGGTCATAATCATCGTCACCTTTTTTTAAAGAAAACCGCAAGCTAACGTTATAGCTGAGTTGAAAATTTATTCAAACCTTAGTTGAGCTTACTACACCCCTTTAATTTGTGTTTTCCCATACTAATAGATTTATATTTAATTAACATCTGCTCCTTCTTTTAGAAATGATATAAGTTATTTTTGCAACACACCAACATAAAAAATATGGGTAATTTTTAATATGTTTACAATTCTGAATTTTGAGAACCATTAATAATTCAGATGCTTTCATTTTAATTTTTATAACCATAGTTTTTCTTGTAGCCATTTAAAAAAGCCTATGATCATTCTTCATGTTGTTGAACCTTTTGCAGCGGGCATCGCCGTTTTTGTAAAATCGCTTACAGAAACGATGCCCGATGACACACACATAATTGTGCATGGCGAACGCAAGCAGGAAATAGCAGCAAGTGAAGTAAAAAAATTGTTTCCTAAAAAGAATGTTCGTTTTATTAAATGGCACTCCGCACAACGGTCTATAAATCCTTTAAAAGATTTTATGGCTTTCCAGGAATTATTAAAGATCATTAAACGACTTAAAAAAAGATCTTTATTAGATGCAGTTCATTTACACTCTTCAAAAAGCGGTTTATTAGGCCGGGTGGCATGTCGCATGGCCGGGGTGGAAAATGTAATCTATACGCCCAATGGCGCTCCATTTCTTCTGGGTGGCAACTCAATTAAAAATTTTTTTTACAGGCAATTAGAAAAGATTGGAAATAACTGGGGCGGAGAAGTGATTTGCTGTTCCGCGTCGGAATTAGAACAATACGAAAAGATTGGTATTAAGGGTTCATTTATTAATAATGGCATTTCTCTTCCCCTCACTACCACAACAAAAAGCCCGGTAGGAAAGAAAAAGTTTCGCATAATCACAAGCGGTAGAATCGTTACTCAAAAAAATCCAGCATTATTCAACAGAATAGCAGCTTATTTTCAGGAGTTCGATCAATTTGAATTTATTTGGGCAGGTGATGGCGAAAATCGTTCTGATCTATTTTCATCCAATATTAAAGTAACTGGCTGGCTAACAACAGAACAAATAAAAAAAGAGGTACAGCAGGCAGACATTTACATTTCAACCTCTCAATACGAAGGATTGTCTTTTGCCGTATTAGAAGCGCTTTCCCTTCAAAAACCTGTTTTACTTAGTGAATGTGTAGGCAATAAGGACATAATTAAAAGAGGGCTAAACGGCGCATATTTTAAGAATGCCTCAGAAGCAATTATAAAAATAATGCACTACAGCAATAACCAGGATATGCTCCCTATTATGGGCGCCTACTCTAAGCAGATCTGTGCAAGCGAATTCAACAGTTTCCAAAATTTTGCCTTTTACAGGCAGCGTTATCAACGAAAAAATCTGTCTGCTTTGTAGAATGTGTAGTAATTTCAATAACCAATCCGTATCTAAAAGTTTAACCTATGCTCATTGATCAATACGAAATACACCAGGATAAAACGCTGAAGGAAATCCAGGTTTCCATACAGGAAATACAATCCCGTCTTGAAAAAGAAGTATCTGCAAAGCAAAGAACCATCGAGCGGCAGGAAAATGAAATACATAAACTAAGAGTTGAACTTGATACCAAATCTTCATTAATTGTAGATTTGAATACAAAATTTCACGAATGTCAACGCACTTCTGATGGCAACCGCCAGTTAATCAACAAGCTTTTAAACGACCTGGAAAGAGCACAGCAAGATGTGGAATGGTACAAACGCACCTATGAAAGTAGGAGTGTTCTAGGCGTTTTAAAAGACCGGGTAAAAACGGTTTTTATGAAATGATCTTTATTTCATAAGTTTTAAATATTTCGTCTTCTATTTATCCCTTAAATTGTTCTAACAAAGAATGTTAGAATTTGTCTATATAACTTCTCTATATTTTTATGTACAAACTTATCAGGAGCAAATCACCCTTACGCCTTGGTTTCGCAGGTGGTGGTACAGATGTTAGTCCATATTGCGATTTATATGGTGGTGCTATATTAAATGCCACCATTAACTTATATGCGCAAACCACTATAGAACCTTTATCAAATAACCAGATAATTATTGAATCGATAGACCAGAAATATGAGGAAACATTTAAATCCGAGTTATCGCTTCCAATAAATGGTAAAAATGATTTGGTGAAAGGCATTTATAACCGGATCGTTAAAGACTATATTCATAAACCATTGAGTTTTCGTTTAACCACTCATGTAGATGTACCCGTTGGCAGCGGGCTTGGTACATCATCCTCCCTGGTTATTTCTGTTCTTTCAGCTTTTGTTCAATGGTTGCGGCTTCCTTTAGGCGAATATGAAATAGCCCACCTGGCCTACGATATTGAAAGAACTGATTTGGGAATGGCTGGGGGAAGGCAAGATCAATATGCTGCCGCTTTCGGAGGGGTTAATTTTATGGAATTTTATGCCGATGACAAAGTAATCGTAAATCCTTTACGTATTAAACCAGAGCATTTATATGAGTTGGAAAATAATCTGGTCTTGTATTTTACATCAACAACAAGGCTCTCATCTACCATTATTGAAAACCAAAGTAAAAATGTAACAAGCGAAAATAAAAAATCTCTTGAAGCCATGCATCAATTGAAAGAGCAAGCCATTCAAATGAAAGAGGCGCTTTTGCGTGGAAAAATTGATTCCTTCGGTGAAATTCTTGATTTTGGTTTCCAGTATAAAAAACAAATGGCAGAAGGAATTTCAAACCCTTTAATAGAAGAAATTTACGATGCCGCAAAAGGTGCTGGGAGCACAGGTGGAAAGATAAGCGGTGCAGGCGGTGGCGGTTTTATGTTTTTTTATTGTCCAATGAATACAAGGCATAAAGTAATTGAAGCGTTGAAGCCATTTTCAGGTTACACCCGCGAATTTCAATTTACAAATCATGGGCATTTTTCATGGATGCTTTAATGACTAACTAATAGTAATTAAGAAATGGAATTTACCGGAGAAAGATATTTGCCAGATCAGGAAGCTAATGATTTGGAGTTAACCGTTGAACACCTTCATCGCTATTATAGTGTACTTCCGCTTATTAAAAATAAAGTAGTGCTTGATATTGCTTGCGGTGAAGGATATGGAGCGGCTTTAATGGCAAAAACGGCAAATCAAGTTGTTGGGGTGGATATAAGCCAGGAATGTATTGCTTTTGCTACCGACAAATATTTAGCACATCATTCAAATATCCGTTTTCAAAAAGGAAGTGTAGAAAGTATACCTGCAAGTGATAATACATTTGATGTAATTGTTTCTTTCGAAACTATAGAACATGTTTCAGAAGAAGTTCAAAAACAATTTCTATCTGAAGTTAAGCGAACACTTAAAAAGAATGGGGTTTTTATTGTTTCTACCCCGGATAAAGAAAATTACAGCGATCGTTACCAACATGAAAATCCATTTCATGTACATGAATTAAAGCGAACAGAGTTTTTAGATCTCATTGCTGCTTATTTCAGTAACTCTTTGCTTCTTGAACAAGGATTTGATATTATTAGTTCAATCACCCCAGCAGATCCTTCAGCTTTAGAAAATTTAAAAGTGATTAAGTGGCGAGAGAAAAGCCAGCTAAAAAACAGAAAGTATTTGATCGCAATTGCTTCTGATTTGCCCATTGATGAAAACGAAATAAATTCTGTAATTCTTGACACTGATAAAGATTACTTGCAACAAGTAGACAGGATCATTGAACTTCAAAAAGAAGTAGAAGAACGAACAGCCTGGGCATTAAAACTTGATAGCGAACGAGTTAAAAATGAAATTATAATAAACACGCTTAAAGATCAACAGACGGGAAACGTGGAGGTACTTTCTGAAAAAATAGATACTTTACAAAATTGGCTTACAGCACAATCACAAGAAAAAGAAAATCATTTCAATTCACTTAATACCGAAATAACACTACAAAAAAATACAATTGATGCACAGGCGCTTATTATAAATCAGCAGGCACTAACCATAGCTGCATTACAAAGCAGGCATGATGAATTAGAAATTAAGTTTGGGCAGCAATTGACAGATTTCCAAAAATTAGAAAATGACCTGAATAAGCAAAAAGATCTAATTCATCAAAATGACCGATTGAACGCGAAGGTTTCTAAACTAACATCAGAGCTAAACCAAAAAGAAGGTATTTTACAAGACCTACAATTTAATTTTTCGCTGACACGCCAACAGTTAAGTGATGTTAATAATAAGCTCGTTACAATTTATGATTCTGATGGATGGAAAGCATTGGAAAAGTATTACAATTTCAAAGGCAAATATCTACACGAAGAATCTACGCATTACAGGTTTATAAAGAACACACTTAATTTTTTAAGGAACAGGAAAAATGAATTTGTTGCTGTTCCTGTACCAACCAAAAAATTTCCGCAAGAACAGGATATAATACATAATACCGCGGTCAAAAAAGAAATAATTACCCGTTCGTTACCGGTTTTTGAAACACCAACTGTTTCTATAATTATTCCGGTTTATAACGCCTGGGAAATGAATGAGAAATGCATTGATTCTATAATTGCACATACTACTGATGTTGCCTACGAAATAATACTGGCAGATGATTGTTCAACAGATGAAACAAAAGACATTTCAAAATATTTTCAAAACATTGTTCATATAAGAAATGAAAAGAATTTAGGTTTTTTATTGAATTGCAATAATGCTGCTTCATATGCCAGAGGCAAATACCTACATTTTTTAAATAACGACACGGAAGTGAAAACGGGCTGGCTTTCGTCGTTAGTTCGCTTATTGGAAAATGATCCACAAGCAGGAATGGTGGGTTCAAAATTAATTTACCCGGATGGTAAACTTCAAGAAGCCGGTGGCATCATCTGGAACGATGCTTCAGGCTGGAACTATGGGCAAGGGCAAAATCCCGAAATGCCTGAATTTAATTATGTAAAAGAAACAGACTATATATCGGGCGCCAGCATGATGATCAGAACCTCTCTTTGGGAAGAGATTGGCGGTTTTGACGAACGTTTTTCTCCGGCATATTGTGAAGACTCCGACCTTGCATTTACGGTTCGTGAAAAAGGATTTAAAGTTTTATTTCAACCACTTTCTGAAGTTGTCCATTATGAGGGCTTTTCGCATGGGAATGATAGGGAGCAAAGTGAGATTAGTTCAATAAAAGAATACCAGGTTATTAATAATAGAAAGTTTTACCAAAAGTGGAAAGATATTTTGCAGCGAGAACAGTTTCCAAATGCTGAAAACGTTTTTTGGGCAAAGGACAGGAGCCAAAATAAAAAAACACTTTTAATGGTAGATCATTATGTGCCACAGTATGATAAAGATGCTGGTTCACGTACTACCTTTCAATACCTGCAATTATTCATCAAGCTTGGATTTAATATTAAATTTTTAGGAGAAAATTTCTACAGGCATGAGCCTTATACAACCGTACTTCAACAAATGGGTATTGAAGTTTTATATGGTCCATGGCACGCAAATAATTGGAAGCAATGGTTCAAAGACAACAGTGAAAAATTTGATTACGTTTACCTGAACCGCCCACACATCTCTATCAACTTTATTGATTTTTTTAAAGAAAATAGTAGAGCGAAAATTTTATATTATGGCCATGACTTGCACTTTTTAAGAGAACAAAAAAGATTTGAGTTAGAAAATAATGAAGCCTTACGAGAAGAAGTTGAAAAGTGGCGCAGGATAGAAATTAACTTATTTTCAAAAAGCGATGTGATTTTAACACCAAGCACTGAAGAGCAAAAAGTTATTAAAGCATTGAATAATTCATTCAATGTGCAGTTGATGCGTCCCTACATTTTTAATAATGTTAGCGATCCTGTTAATTCATTTGAGACTAGAAGTGATTTATTATTTGTTGGAGGTTTTGGACACCTTCCCAATGTCGATGGCGTTTTATGGTTCATTAAAGAAATATGGCCGCTTGTTCACCATGTTTTTCCTGATGCAAAATTTATCATAGCAGGCTCACATCCGCCAAATGAAATAACTGAATTAGCAAAGGACAATGTTATTGTAAAAGGCTTTGTTTCTGATAATGAATTAGAGGAATTGTATAGAAATTGTAAAATAGCTGTAATTCCATTAAGGTATGGTGCAGGCGTAAAAGGTAAAACTGTTGAAGCTATGAGATATGGTTTGCCCCTTGTAACGACAAGTTTTGGAGTTGAAGGACTTCCCGGTGATTACCACTTTATAAAAGCAGTTGATACCAATAAGGCTTTTGCTAATGAAATTATTGAGTTATATAATAACGAAAAAGCATTACGTACCGCAAGTGAAAAAGGAGTAAATTATATAAGAGAGAACTTTAGCGAAGAAGTTGCAAAGAAAATTATTTTGAACGCCTTGGAGACAATATGAAAACCTTTCTAATGAGAATTGTTTTACTATTAATAGCAAAGTTTTTATACGCTTAAGTTAATTTAAGAATGGCCATGGATGGAATTGAATGCCCCGTATGTTATAGCCACGAGACGGACCTATTTAAAAGAGTTGATTTGCACACGTACTACACATGTACAAGTTGTAAGGCTATATTCATTTCTCCAGATGTACTGTATAAAATGGATAAAGGAGAATTTCTTATTAATTATGAAGATAATTATTGGAAAGAAGAATTGAAGGCTGCCAGGGAAAGATCTTGGGGGACAACCTTAGCACGGGTTGCTGAAGTTTTTCTTTATGCACGGCTACCAATAAAAAAATTTGTAGACATCGGTTCGGGACCAGGCTATTTTTTAGATGCCCTAAACCATCAATTGCCATCATCGCAGCATGTTTTTTATGCAGCCGAGCTCTTTCCGCCAAGTGATGAATTCTGCACAAAAAATGAAAACTTTCACAGGGGCAGTTTGCTAAATATGGAATTTGAATTTGATGCAGGATGTTGCATTGAAGTGATTGAACACCTTACGCCCAATATGTTGTCAAAATTATTTTCAGATTTGGCAATAAAATCTAAAAATAACAGTATCTATATTTTTAATACCGGCTTGGTAGAATATATAATGAATGAAGATATTGGCTACTTAGATCCCACAATAAGAGGTCATGTAATGGGATGGTCGATTGATGCTTTACAACATATTGCCTCTCCGCTTGGTTTTAATATCATTCCAATACCCGGAAAAACGTGGGCATTTATTGCAGAATATTTACCCGATCATAATTTCGACCAACCGGTTCATGATAGAATATGGACAGCCTTACCGGAAAACATGCAGGTTTTAAGTGATAAACAAACTGGCAACCTTATGTACATATTAGGACTAGAAACCGCAAGAGCATATAAATAATCATCTAGAAAATTTCTGCTTACCTCAACGACAATGAATTACAAAAACATTATTTCCCGGTTTAATCTCAAGCCAACCCTATACGTACTTCCAATCCTATCAATCTTTTTTATATTTTATTTGGTATGGCTACAAAGAGCCTATGAAGATGTAGCCTATATGGATACGATTCAGATTCTTGCAGGGAATATTAATCATATGTATAACAATGATTTTTCTTTGCACGAATTTTATTACAGGTCGCCATTCTTACTTTTCTTTTCTACCGTACTAACATTTATAAACTGCAAACTCTTTTCATATAATTCCTTTTACGAAAATGTTATCAGCGGTGTGGCTCTTTTCTTAATTGCGCTATATTTTATAAAAACGAATATTAAATATTTCAGCAATCGCAACAAACTCGTTTTTGTTTTTCTAGCATCGCTAATTATTTTTTGTTTGATCAAATGGGAAATGTCTTTATGGGGTGGAGGTTTCAGTCATTTTATTGTTGTTTTACTAGGCTTTGTTTGTATAGATTTAGCACACAAATATTATTTTGCTGAACACGATCACAAATTTATAAATAAGTACTTTTTACCTATATATGTAATTCTGTCGGTGGTTGCAATACTTGAAACCACTTCTTATTTCCTTCCATTTCAAGTTTCGTTGATTGTTCTATTATTAGTCAATTACAAGATTTTTAGAAATAAGATTGATCTGAGAAAATGGAGGATGGTGTTTGGTACAACGATTATGCTGATGATTTTTGCAGTAGGCATAAATTATTTGGCCGAATCTTACGCCATTAAACATCCTTATGATGTTTATGGTAAAGTGAATGTTTCTCAAAGCATGGGAAGCTCCTTTGTAAAAATTATTAAAGAACCAGCTTTTGTATTAAAATTCTTTTTAGTTGCAAATGCAGGTACCCTAATAGATAAGGATACATACAAAGACGGATCTTTTGCAAAAGAGATTATGCCTTTTTTGGGCTTGATGCTAATTCTGCTCTATAGTTTTGCTTTTTATTTATTTATTAAGTATAGAAAAAAAGAAGGTACCATAGCGGCAAACCTTATACTTTATACAGTTATACTTTATGGAACGATCCTCATTGCACGAATGGGCTTTAATGATGTTTATTATGGTGGATCATCTCGTTATACCGCTGCATCTTTTTCAGGAATATTAGGATTAGCAACGATTTTTCTCCTGTTTTGGGATCAGCGAAATAACCTGAATGCGAAAAAATATCTTTATTTATTTCCCCTTGTTATAATTGCCGGATGCAGCTTAATGGTTTATTATAACCAATGGAAAATTGCGCCTTACCGAAAAGAAAGCTTTAAAAAAATGGCTGAGAATTTGAAGTCGAATACTAACCTGGAAAGCCTGATGGCTTACAACACAGAAATTGCACAGAAAGCAAGGGAGATGATGATCAGGAATAAGCTAAATGTATTTAAACCAGAAACAAAAGCAGAAAACTTTACCTTAAATAGCAACCTTGTTGCTAACAGGCCTATGGGTTTTTATGATATTGAAAAGTCAGAAAATAATTCTTTCAGGTGGACAAATGGTGAAGGAATTATTTACCTTCCTAATCTATACACAACAAGTGATTCAATAAAAGTTTTGTTGAAGGCGTATGCGCCAATGCCTGACACGCCTATCGTTATTTTAAATGATAGATTTCTGCCTTCGGAAACCAAAAAATTGGATGATGGCTATGAATTTACTTATGCCTTCCAGGAGCAAAAGGTTTTTTTTAAAGCAGTTATAAAAAATAAGAGCTTTAAGCCACAGGAAATAGATAAAAATTCAACTGACCAAAGAACACTTGGCCTTATTTTTCATTCTCTTACATTTAATACAAAATAGGTGCAGGAAAACTTTTTTATAAAAGAAGGGGTGGATATGAAAAATCCTCAAATTTCTATTGTTGTTCCTTTATACAACGAGGAAAAAACTTTTTCAATCCTTACTGAAAGATTATTAGGGATTTTGGACAGGCTATCTATTTCTATTCAGGTGGTTTTGGTGAATGATGGCAGCGACGACAACACACCTTTTTTAATGCAGCATTTATCGAAAAAAGACAACAGGTTCAAATCAATATTTTTATCCCGTAATCATGGCCATCAAATTGCAGTTTCGGCTGGAATGTTTTATGCCGATGCTGAAGAGGCAATTATGATTATCGATGGAGACTTGCAAGATCCTCCGGAACTCATTACAGACTTTTATGCAATAATTAAAGAAGGCTATGATGTTGTATATGCAGTTCGAAAAAAACGTAAAGCAAATATCACAATGAAAATTGCCTACTGGCTTTATTATAGAATTCAAAGAATGGTGAGCAATTTCAACATTCCTTTAGATAGCGGCGACTTTTGCATGATCACAAAACGTGTAAAAGATGTGATGATTACGATGCCGGAAAACAGCAGGTATTTACGCGGCATGCGTTCATGGGTCGGATTTAAACAATTTGGCTATGAATACAATAGAGAAAACAGGCAGGCTGGCGAATCAAAATATAATTTAAAAAAACTTCTGGAACTGGCTTTTAATGGCATATTTAATTTCACTCAATTCCCCATAAAATTAATTTACAGTTTAGGTTTAATAAGTATTGCAATTGCAATGCTCTATATCTTATTTCTTTTGTGGTTAAAAATTCGCGGCTCGGATTTGCCACAAGGTTATTTTACACTTATTGTTGCTGTCACCTTTTTTAGTGGCGTTCAACTTATTTCACTGGGGCTTATAGGAGAATATGTTTATAGAACCTATAACCAGGTTAGACAACGTCCATTATTCATAATAGATAAGGTAATCAACTAATGCGACAAGATTACTACCAAGAATATTATCACCTGGAAAGAAAGAATTGGTGGTTCATTGCCCGAAAAAAAATTTTAAGCGACCAGGTACAAAAGCTTTTTCAGAATAAAAAAGATTTAAAAATCTTAAATGTAGGAGCTGCTTTGGGTGCATCAACCATCATGCTTCAGGAGTTTGGTACCGTTACATCATTGGAATACAATAAGGAATGTTGTGAATTTGTAAAGAAGGAATTGGGTATGGATTTTATAAACGGCAGTATAACAGAATTGCCATTTAACGATAACGAATTCGACCTTGTTTGCGCTTTTGATGTTGTAGAACATGTACAAGATGATTCATTAGCTATCAAAGAATTGCATCGTGTTTGCAGGCCAGGCGGATACACATTCACAACTGTACCTACTTTTAAATTTATGTGGTCGGAGCATGACGACATCAATGAACATGTACGTAGATACACCATGAAAAATTATTTAACCCTTTTTAACATTAAAAACACCTCGGTACATTTTAAATCTTATTTCAATTTCTGGTTATTTTTTCCGGTTGCTGCCTTTAGGGTGGTATCTTCTTTTTTAAAAGGTAATAAGAAACCAGATGAGATTAAATCAGATATGGGAAAAATTAACGGTGGTGTTGTAGCTAATGTTTTAAAAAATATTTTTGAAAGCGAAACGCATTTTTTAAAACGAAATGTAAGACTCCCAGTTGGTGTTTCACTTATGGTCATTTCAAAAAAGAATTAATAATTAGTATTGAAAAAGCAACCGACGATATCCATTTTGTTTCATAATTATTATGGTAATGATTTTGAATGGATGCAAGTTTTCAAAAATGAAATAACACTTCCATATCATCTTTTTTATAATTGTGTTTCAGGTTCGTACCAGAGATTAATTCAGAAAACAGATTTGACTAAAATTACAGAACAAGTTCATTCTCCCAACCTTGGGAAATTAGTAATTCGATCATCTACAAATAAGGGCAAAGATATTGGCGGAAAACTGGTGCTGATGGATGCTTATTTAAAGCTTAAAATAAAAAGTGATTACCTAATTCTCTTGCACGATAAAATGAGTCCATATCATAGCAATAGCCTGCAATGGAAAAATGATCTATTTAAAATAATTGAAAATAAAAATCAAGAGGATATTTTAGAATTGTTCAATGATCCAAAGGTTGGTATTGTAGGTGCGCAAAATACCATCCGCAATGAGATAGACAATGAACAAAAGAGAAATGGATACACCGATTCAAAATTTATTATAGAACTAAAGCATAAATATGACATCCATCCACCTAATTTAAAATACGTAGCGGGGACAATGTTTTGGGTTAGGTCTTCATTATTTGAAAAATTTTTTACACAAAATCCTCCTTTGGAAATACGTAGAACTTTAGAGATGGGGAATGTTACCGACCAGGAACCTACAATAACGCATGCCTGGGAAAGGTTACTTTGCTGGATGGCAACATCAAAGGGTTTTCAAATCAAGGGCATATAGATGGCATCGGAGATATATTATATAATTGCGCCTGGCATAATTAACAGTGAAGTACCGCCACAAACAACAAATATTTTGGCACTTCAAATTGCTATTACAAATGAAACGTTAGCTAAAACCTTTGAAATAGCAACCATAGTTTCATTAACTAATACTTTTTGTCTTTTTATAGACATAGAAAACGAGATAACAGTAAAAGAAGCTGATGATATAATTAGTTTCTTTTTTTTCCCAAATTATCATGGTCAATTCGGCCATCCCCAGGTTTTCTTGAATTGTAACAACGTTGAATTATTTGATAAATCCAGGGAGGTTTTAATTCAAGTCGCTAAAACTCAAGGTTTCGAATCCATTAAATGCGATCGCATCCAGATGAATTCAAAAATTTTGAATGAAATATTTTCTTCTAATGATTTGGAAAAAATTAAAAACAGGTATCAATCTTTGCTTTATAGCTACGATTCTCTATTAGAAAAAATGTTTATTGAGCTTCATTCATTGTCAGATATCATCTTGCTGGACGAGGTTTTTAAAAAGGAAGAAGAGGTTTTAAAAAAAAATAATCAGCCATTATATCTTATAAAACAACAAAATCAGGAGCTCAGAGAAAAAGTATTGCAAACTGAAAAAATTTTAAAAGCTGCTATAAACGAAATTGAAATTAAAGATGCTCATATTGAAATGCTTCGTGCTCATTCCCAGGCCACGCATCTTCAGAATTATTATAACAACGAGTACGAAATTTTGCCACTTTGGTACAAACGTTTTGGACATCTTTTAAAAGTAATTTCAGGAAAAAGGAGTTTTCGATCTTTATTTACTGACAAAGAAAAGAAATACAAACAGTGAAATATTGGTTATTAACAACAGAGTATCCGCCTTTTTATGGTGGGGGCATTAGCACCTATTGCAACTTTACCGCGCAAATGCTTTCGGAAAAAGGACACGAGGTTTCTGTTTTTATTAATGATACATCTGTACAGAATTTTGAAATTACTGCGAACCAAAAGATCCGCATCATTCGTTTCAATCCTTCCAGGACGAATTCATCATCTTTTCTTGGGCATGTCACTACTATCAGTTATGAGTTTGCAGATATAGTAAAAGAATTTATAGGTAAGGAAGGACAACCGGGT
>JAKFCI010000508.1:0-12716 GCA_036676725.1 Chitinophagaceae bacterium | reverse complement strand
GAATTCGCCGGCTTTATCCGGAGCCGCTACCAACATTTTTAATCGCTGTTTTAAATCATCAATAGGCTTTGCGGCATCCACAGAAGCAAACCTTGGCTTTTGCCTGGGTACATATTCTAAAGAATTTAGATCAAGCGTTAGAATTTCTTTTTCGCCACCGCTACTTTTTGTTTTTTTAAAAAAACCTTGTCCCGTTTTATCACCAAGCCAATTGTTTTCAACGAGTTTATTTAACCAGGAAGGAATTTTAAATGAATCTTTCGCTTCATCTCCTGGGCAGCTTTCAAAAACACCATTGGCAACTTTCACCAAGGTATCAATACCAACAACATCGGCTGTGCGAAAAGTTGCTGACTTTGGGCGCCCGATGATTGGACCTGTTAAACTATCTACTTCATCTATAGTTAAGCCTAATTTTTCTACCAGGCCAAAAATGGCCATGATACCATAAACGCCAACGCGGTTGGCAATAAATGCAGGCGTGTCCTTTGCAAGTACTGTAGTCTTACCTAAATATAGGTCGCCGTATTTCATTAAAAAATCAACAACCGCTGGATCAGTATCCGGTGTTGGAATAATTTCTAACAAACGCAAATAGCGTGGTGGATTAAAAAAGTGCGTTCCACAAAAATTCTTTTTAAAATCATCACTCCGTCCATTGCTCAATAAATGAATTGGTATGCCGGAAGTATTTGAAGTAATTAATGTTCCAGGCTTTCGATATTGCTCGACTTTTTCGTAAAGGGCTTGTTTTATATCTAATCTTTCTACTACCACTTCTATGATCCAGTCGCAAGCCGCAATATCTTTAAGATCATCATCAAAGTTTCCGGTTGTAACTTTCTTAACTACATCTTTATGATAAGCAGGAGAGGGGTTGCTTTTAATTGCCGCCTGCAGTGCATCATTCACCAATTTATTTCTTGCAGCTTTATTATCCGATTTTTTTGCATCGGCTGGAACAATGTCTAATAAAAGAACCTGTACTCCAATGCCGGCAAAATGCAATGCAATTCGGGAACCCATAACACCACTTCCTAAAACTGCAATCTTTTTAATAATTCGATTACTCATAAAAAATAGTTAGTTAAACAACTATTTGTGAAGATAAGCAAAAACAGTTTTGTTTTTATGATCAAAAGAAGGATTAAAAATTATTAATTATCCTGATCATTGGGAGCAAAAGTGAACAAATAAAAAGCACTTTATAATGATACCGGCATAGTGCCCTTCCAACCACTTAAACGATAAACAACAAAATTATGTGCAGGTTTGCCTGCCCGTTTAATTTCGATAACTTTTACCTTTTCTACTTTGTTATAGAATGATGTGGGTATATCATAGTTTTCATCAGAAGGCATAATACAGTATGCGCTATTCATATTTACTTCTTCTTGTCTCAAATAATTCATCCATAAATAATGACGGATTTGGTTCATTTCACCAAGCCCAATCATTTTTATATTATACGGATGTGCAAAATAATAATCAGCGTGGGCTGCCCACCAATAACCACCAACCAATGGTGTTCCTTTTGCAACGATGCCTTTTGCAACATCATTTTTATAAATTACTGAAAATTGTTTTCCGGCTTCCTTCCATCCATATAAGTCCAGCGATATGTCACCAAATCCTAATTCTTTTTCATCTTTACTACCAGGTGTGCCGGGGTAAAAATTTACAAACATCATCCACGAAATAATTACGAAAACAAAAGTTATTACGCTCCCTTTAAAAAGGGCCGGAAAATTAGATTTCATTTTATCTGTGAGAAAAACAGCAGCAATAGGTAATAAACTAACATAACCAGGGCCACTCCAATGAATAAGAACGGTATCACGAAAAAGCGAAACGGAAAGTAGAATTATGGCAAGCGGTATACCGATAAACTGGTAAATTGATAAAGCGCTGATACGTTGCATTTTCCTTGTATGCCAGGCTATCAGTCCCAAAACAATTAATGTAACATTAAATGGATTATTGAAAGAAAACTGGCTCAATATTTCTTCCAAAAAACTATAGATCTTGATGGCTGACTGGTCAACAGTTACTCTTTTGCTGTGAAAACTATAGGTTGCAAAATCGTATTCTATATTCCAAATTAAAATGGGACTAATAATAATGAGCATTAATAAATATGCTGCATATAATTGCCATTTTTTTAGCCAGTCTCTTTTTTTAAAAAGTACGTAAAGCCCGAAACCAAAAGGTATAAATATGCCATGAACCTTACTCATGATGCAAAGCCCCACGCCCATACCAAAAAGAAGCCAGGGTATCGTTCGGTCTTCGTCTGTTGTGATCTTTGCAATCATCCACATACAAAAAGTCCAGAAAACCATTTGTGGCGCATCAGGCATCAGGTACAAACCTGCTGTAATCCCAGCATAAAAAGAAGCATTGTATAGAGCGACAGCAAAAAATCCTGCTCTTTCAGAATGCAGGTTAGCTAATGTTTTAAAAAGAAACCACGAAGCGATGGCACAACCAACTAAACTGCCTAACCGTAAAAAGAATTCATAGTCCTGCAGCAATAAATTAGCTGTAAATAATCGGGCCCATAAAGCAACGATTGGCGGATGATCGAAGTAATTCCATTGTAAATGCTGGCTATACAACCAGTAATAAGATTCGTCATTCCCCAAATCAAGCGAGAATGCTACAATGCACCTCAAAATAAAAAATGCAGCGATTAATAAAAGCGAATATTTTTTATAAGATGGTAGCTTTTTGGTTGGCATTTAAAGGTGAAAAATAAATTTTTTTTAGTTACTGCAACCAAACCAGGAATTTGAATGAGGTAAATAATGAAGTTATCCCATGATCATCATTTCTTAAGATTGAGAACTTTGCTGATCATCAAAGGATAACTTCCATCAATATTTTTAGAGCGGTCTGATTCTAAATTTTCCGTTTATTTAAACTGTCTGCTGCAGGTAATTTTGTTTGTTGCATTGTAATTGAATTACCAAACATCGTGTTGTAAGCTTTTTGATCCAGTCCATATACATCATGAGCAAAGTGTTGTTGACCATTGTCATCAACCCATGCAGTTAAATATTGTAAGCGTACAGGAACTGGTTTTTCCAAAACTACTTTTTGTTCTTCGTTGCCTTTCATAACCTGTTTGATTTTTCCTGGCGTCCAATCTTTATTATTACGAAGAAGATAAATGGCCATCTTTTCAGGATCGGCTAAACGAATGCACCCATGACTTAAAGCTCTCTGACCATTTTTAAATAATTCTTTGGCAGGCGTATCGTGGAAATAAATATCAAGACTGTTGGGGAATAAAAATTTTACATCACCCAAAGAATTTTTTTCACCAGGCAACTGCCTGAATTGTGGCAAACTATCAGTTCCCCCATTTTTTTCAATATTATTTTTCTTTAAATAATTGGGATCCTTCTTTATTGCTGGTAAAATTTCGTTAATCACAATGCTGGAAGGAATATTCCAGTAAGGGTTAAAAACAACCTGGTTTAATTGGTCGGCAAATTGTACTGTATTTGTTGCAACACCTTCTTTTCCAACAATCACCGGCATTTCAAAAAGCTGCTTTCCGCTGTCATATACATACAATTTAAATTCAGGAATATTCACTGAAATTAAGTTTTGATTTGTAGAAGGCTTTATCCAAAGCAGGCGGTTCATATTAATGAGTATCCGGGCAATGCGTTGCTCAAGTGGAGTATTTAATTCAGTTACCAGTGAATCTGAAATTTTGCCTGAAGTTGCCAGGCCAAATGAGCGCTGGGCTTTTATTATAGCACTGTCATATGCATTTTTAGTTGTGTCTCCATCAGAACTATAACCATTTAATTGAAGCTGTTTTTTGAAATGTGTGTTTTTAGCGGTTGCATTATTTTTCAAAACTTTCTGCTGCGCAGAATCTGTTACTTTATAATTTGAATCTTTTACAAGTGCAACATATTTTTTCAATTGCTCTTTTAATAGGTTGTATTGCGTTCGTGGGTCAGTAATTAAAAACGATGAATCATTTATGGCAGTACTGTCAGGGGTTTGGGCAATAATTGCTTCAGCCATTTTTACGGGATCTTCTTTTTTCGCTGGCACATAGGCCAAAGGATCAGAAACAATTAGGTGCGATTTAAATTCATTTTGCCATAATTCAATAAACTTGTTTGTAAGGCTTAATTCAGACTGTACATAAGCTGAGTCTGTAGTTGTGATGGTGATGGAATCATTCTTCAACAACGAATCCATTGTAATTTTAAAAATGCTATTCTTATTTATTTTTGTTGTGTCTGTACGGGTCCACAAATTGCGGGCTTGTTCTGTTACTCCATCTGATGTTAACCAGGCATAACCAAGGTTCCTGCGATTGTAAAAACTACGCAGAGCAGTTGCATTTGACGCAGTTAGTTTTTCAGCACTAATAAAATTTTCAATCGCAATGCTATCCAAAAAAAGATCAGACCAGGAATTTTGACTGGTAATACTCATATCTCTTTCCGATGCGGCCCAAATAGTATGGCTGCTGTCTTCTTTTGCTGAATTGTTTTCCGAGGTACCAAAAACGCCGCTGCTGTTTTCACAGGCAAGTAACCGGCTTGCCAATACAAAAACCAATATTAAATGTTTCATGGAAGGCAATAATCAAATGCTGTGCCTACACTATTAAAATGCTTATGGAAGAAGGTAAGTGTGCAAAAGAAAACCCTGCATGTGCAGGGTTTAAATTATTAATTGTTTATAAAACAACTATCTTTTTTTTGACGAATTATCTTTTGGAATAGGTACAAGAACTGGAGTTTTCAACCCAAGCAAAACCGCTATCACATCTCTTAATTTCATAGTTATATTATTTTAGACAGGTGAATTTTATCTTTAAATAGTTATGTAATTTACTTACGAACGTATTACCATGTTGTTAAAAAGAACATTAATACATGCAGTAATTGCGAAAGATACTGCTTAAACATTGGAAAAACAGCTTTTGTGATTTTGAAAAGATTAAAAGTTGGCGGCATAATTTTTTCTGTATTTTATTAAAACGCTATGAGCCAGGCATTTGTAAAGGAAAGCGATGAGCAGTGGCTGCACGATATTCAGCCAACATTGAATGCTTTAATTGTCTATTTAACCAGAGAAAACAACGGCATTCGGGTATATGAGCAAAAAACTTCGCTGGATAAAGATGGCAAAGAAGTCCATTTAATGAGTAATGGTTTATCCTACGCAAAAGACAATGAGGGTAAATGGTATATAGTATGGTAAACCAACGCTTGGTAAAACAATGTAAATTTGGGAATGCTTTTCTGCCGGAATTTTACTTACTGGATTGACAAAAGAAAATGGAAATACATTTTCCTGTTATCGGCTTTGGAAGGTTTGGTACGAAAACCTTGTTGATATTTTTCCTTACAAAAGTACCAGGCAGCACAACTGAAAAAGTAATGTTGCAAAGTACATTTCAATAAAACTTTCAAAAGAAAAGACTCCATGCCTTATTATCATTCATTAGGAAACATACCCCACAAGCGCCATACGCAGTTTCGCAAACCCGATGGCAATTTATATTCAGAACAACTTTTTTCAACCGAAGGATTTTCGAACGATTATTCTTTACTCTATCATATTTATCCGCCAACGCAGATCATTAAAACCGAAAAGCCGGTGGATGTTTCACCTAAAATTGCCGAGGAAAAGATGCTTAGTCATCGCAGTTTTGAAGGATTTAAAATTGCGCCTGTAAAAGATTACCTGGAAAGCCGCATACCTATACTCGTTAATAATGATGTGCACATTGTATTGGCTGCACCAAAAACAAGTGTAACAGAATATTTTTATAAGAATACGGATGCCGATGAAATGATCTTTGTGCACGAAGGTTCCGGTGTACTGAGAACATTATATGGTGAAATAACTTTTGGCTATGGTGATTACCTGGTGATACCAAGAGGAAGTATTTACCAAATTCATTTTAATGATGAAAACAACCGTTTGTTTATTGTTGAATCTTTCAGTCCGATACGTTTTCCAAAAAGATATTTAAGTAAGAACGGCCAGCTTTTAGAGCATGCTCCTTTTTGCGAACGCGATATTCGTACGCCGCAAAATTTACAAACGCATGATGAGAAAGGCGATTTTATTATTAAAGCAAAAAAGAGGGGCATTTTATACAACCTGCATTACGGCACGCATCCTTTTGATGTAGTAGGCTGGGATGGATGTTGTTACCCCTATGCCTTTTCTATACATGATTTTGAACCGATAACAGGCAGGGTGCACCAGCCGCCTCCGGTCCACCAAACATTTGAAGCAAATAATTTTGTGGTTTGTTCTTTTGTTCCAAGATTGTATGATTACCACCCGCAAGCTATTCCTGCACCATATAACCATAGTAATATCGACAGCGATGAATTATTGTATTATGTTGATGGGGATTTTATGAGCAGGAAAAATGTTACCCGTGGAATGATCACCTTACATCCTGCGGGCATTCCACATGGACCACATCCCGGTTCTGTAGAAAAAAGTATCGGCGCAAAAGAAACCAAAGAACTGGCTGTAATGGTAGATACCTTTCATCCTTTAATGCTAACCAAACAAGCATTGGATATTGAAAATGGAAATTATGTTATGAGTTGGGCTGAGTAACAGCATTATAAATTTTTTTTAAGAAGGAGCGTACTCCTTCTTTTTTTATGCAAATACAAAAATTTTTATTCTCATCACTTCTTTACAAAAATTTATGCTTTCACCATTTGAATATTAAAAATTGGCATTATAAATTCGTTTTTTTAACGTTGATATATAAGTTATTAATAGAGTACCTATAAATAATGATATCAGGCCTTACGTTTTTTATTATGATATTTCTGTAAAAAGGTCTTGCGGAAAACCAAAACAAGTTTATGAAATCAACATTTATTCTCTCTTTCGTGTGCATTGCTTTATTTAGTTGTGGTCCCAAAATTTATACGTCTGCAAATTTTTCTACGGCATTGGCAAAGCATAAAACAGTTGCTATTTTGCCAGCAGAAGTAACCATGCAGCTGCGTCCCAACCAGGCAAAAAATATGACACCGGCACAAATGGAAGAAATGCAAACGAAAACCGGCTTTGATATCCAGGAAAAAATGTATGGCTGGTTTTTGCGCCGTGGCGACAAGTTTGATTACACAGTTACCTTCCAGGATGTTACAAAAACCAACGCCAAACTAAAAGAAGCAGGTATTATGTATAAAGACCTGAAAAATACCGACCGGGCAAAATTAGCTAGTCTATTGGGTGTTGATGCTATAATGCAAGACCGTGCAAATATGGAAAAACCAATGTCAGAAGGTGCGGCTATTGCTGTTGGTTTGTTGGCTGGTGCATGGGGAAGTACAAATACAGTTGAAACCACTATTAATATTCACGATGGTACAAGCGGTGATTTATTGTGGAAATATGATTACCAGGCAAGCGGCTCTGTAGGTTCCTCTACAACTAAAATGGTAGATGCCTTAATGAGAAGTGCAACCAAGAAGTTTCCTTATAGTGCTAAATAAGGCATCGGATTAGAAATTATTATAAGGCTGGGATTTTCTCAGCCTTTTTTCTTTTTGGGCCAGTTTTTGTTCCAAAACAAACGCAGTTGTTCTCAATTATTTTTATATTCGGAAAACAAAAAACGATTGATATGGTAAAAATTGGCGATCTAAAAGAAGGCGATATTGTTCATGTCATACATGATGGAATGGAAAGGGAAGGTATTGTTGTGGAAGCCAGCCGTGAACAAAAAATGGCTTGTGTCGATAATGGGATCCAGGAATTTTGGTACCCGGCAGAGGAATTAATTCCCATTCCAATTACAGAGGATCGTCTTATTAATTTACTGGGTTTTGAAAAAGAAGAAACGCCTGAAGGGGTAAAATTTAAAAAAGGACCCTTCCGTATTTTGGTGCACGATCCGGGTAATTATACCAATATGGAAGTGTGGTACCGGGAAGACAGGCGTCATTTTAACCATGCCATTTACTTGCATGAATTACAGAATCACTACCTCGATATGACCAAAGTACCCTTAGAAAGGGCTTAAATAGTTAAGAAATTATAATATTTTTGCCAATTATAGGCGAGAGGCTTTAAAAAATTAAGGCCTCTTTTTATTTTTAAGGCAAATACCTATATCTTTGCGCTCCCAAAATAAGTATGTCAAAACAACCTCTCATTAAACAGGATGGAACGATTCTAGAAGCTTTATCAAATGCTATGTTCCGGGTTAAGCTGGAAAACGGGCACGAGATCATTGCAACGATTTCTGGAAAAATGAGAATGCACTACATACGTATTTTGCCAGGAGATAAAGTAGGAGTTGAGATGAGTCCTTATGATTTAACGAGAGGAAGGATCAATTTTCGATATAAATAATTAACCTGAAAGAATTTATTTGTTATGAAAGTTAGAGCATCAATTAAAAAGCGCAGTGTGGATTGCAAAATTGTGCGCCGCAAGGGTATTCTTTATGTAATCAACAAAAAAAATCCTCGCTTTAAGCAAAGACAAGGATAATTTTTTTGTACGCTCGTTTGAGCACGGTTTGGGCTTGCCTAAAACCACATTCGAATTAAAAATTTAAAATAGAACTATGGCTCGTATTGCCGGTGTTGATTTACCAAAAAATAAAAGAGGCGAAATCGGTCTTACCTATATCTATGGTATTGGACCTTCTACTGCCCAGTACATTCTAGACAAGCACAGTATTGACAGAAGCAAGAAAGTGCATGAGTGGAATGACGAAGACCTGAACAGCATTCGTAACACAATTACGGAAGAGTTTAAGGTTGAAGGACAATTACGTTCTGAAGTGCAAATGAGCATTAAGCGTTTGTTGGATATTGCGTGTTACCGTGGCTTACGCCACCGTAAAGGCTTACCTGTAAGAGGTCAGCGCACCAAAACCAATAGCCGTACCCGTAAAGGAAAACGCAGAACAGTTGCCGGCAAAAAGAAGGCACCTAAAAAATAAGAAATTAGCTGCAAGCTATGAGCGGGAAGCTTCAAGATTACTCTTGAGGCTTGTTGCTTAAAACTTGTAGCTTTTTATATGCACCAGTTTTTTGAACCAATTGCGGATACCCGGTGCAGGAGGAGAGTTGGTTCAGATCTTTCGCGAAAGCGTAGGAATTTTTTTAAATAAGTAAAGACTACCTAAGAACATGGCAAAAGCACAAGGCGGCGCTAAAGGACAACAAAGCGCAAAAGCAGCAGCTAAAAAAAGAATTGTAAAGGTTGACTCGTACGGTGATGCACACGTAAACGCAACATTCAACAACCTGATCATCAGCTTAACAAACAAACAAGGACAAGTTATTTCCTGGTCAAGCGCCGGTAAAATGGGCTTTAAAGGATCTAAAAAGAACACCCCATACGCAGCTCAAATGGCTGCTGCAGATGCTGCGAAAGTAGCATTGGATGCAGGTGTAAAAAGAGTTGATGTTTATGTAAAAGGACCAGGTGCCGGACGTGAAGGTGCGATCCGTTCCTTGTCTAATTCAGGCATTGAAGTAGTAATGATCAAAGACGTTACTCCTTTACCACACAATGGTTGCCGTCCACCAAAGAAGAGAAGAGTTTAATTAATTGCTGGTGTTTACATCGGCAATGCAGACATATTTTGAGCCAATAAGGTTTCATTTAATCAAAGGGTGCTTCATTAATTTTTACCGTTTTTACAGATGAACGCACCGGTACAAAAAAGCGGAAATGAAAATAAATTATGGCACGTTACATTGGTCCAAAGACCAAAATTTCCCGCAGGTTCGGTGAACCTATTTTAGGTAATGGCAAATGGCTGGATAAAAACAGCGTTCCTCCAGGTCAGCATGGCGCATCAAAAAAGCGTAAGCAACCAGGAGAATATGCCTTACAACTTCGCGAAAAGCAAAAAGCTAAATACACTTATGGTGTTTTAGAGAAACAATTCCGCAAAACTTTTGAAGAAGCGTCTCGCCGTAAAGGTGTTACCGGTGAAAACCTGATCAAATTGTTGGAAGCCCGTTTGGACAACACAGTTTTCCGTATGGGTATTGCTCCTTCCCGCCCGGCTGCACGCCAGTTGGTAAGCCATAAGCACATTATGGTTAATGGTGAAGTAATGAATGTTCCATCTGCGCAATTAAAGCCAGGTGATATGGTTACTTTAAAAGACAAGAGCAAAGACAATACAGCTGTCACCAGTCAAATGCGCCCAAAAAATCCAAAATTTGGATGGGTTGACTTTAACGACACAGAAATGCAAGGTACTTTCATTACCTATCCTGAAAGGGAAAGTGTTCCTGAAAATATTAAGGAGCAGTTGATCGTCGAATTGTACTCTAAGTAATAGTGTTTAGCGGTTACAGTTGACCGTTAAAAAAGCGTTCAAGAGTGCGACGCAACAATGGTGAGGAGAGATCCTAAAGCTGGTAACAAAAAATAAACCTTTAAAAATGTCCTTCTGCTACAAGTAGTAACGAGGGACAAAAATGGAAATTAAATTATGGCAATTTTAAATTTTCAGAAACCTGATAAGATCGTTCTTCAAAAAGTTACAGACTTCGAAGCCCAATTTGAGTTTCGTCCGCTGGAGCCTGGTTATGGTGTAACTATCGGCAATTCGTTGCGCCGTGTATTGCTTAACTCTTTAGAGGGTTATGCGATCATTGGTGTTCGTATTGAAGGTGTTGATCATGAATTTGCAACGATCAAAGGAATTTCTGAAGACGTGGTTGAAATTATTTTGAACCTGAAGCAAGTAAGGTTGAAAAAAACGGTAGATCACGATGTACAAACAGAAAAACTTACGCTTTCTATTAAAAACAGGGCTGAGTTTACTGCGGGCATGTTAGGCGAAGGCACACAGTCTTTCCAGATCATGAACCCTCAGCAACTTATTTGCACTTTAGATCCTTCTGCTAAATTGGAAATTGAAATTACAATTGGTAAAGGACGTGGTTATGTTCCTGCAGAAGAGAACAAACCTAAAGATGCGCCTTTAAGCTATATTCCGGTTGATGCTATTTACACTCCGATAAAGAATGTAAAATACACAATTGAAAATACCCGTGTAGAACAACGTACTGACTACGAAAAGTTGGTTATGGAAGTTACTACAGATGGTACAATTCATCCTGAAGAAGCAGTGAAACAAGCCAGCCGTATTTTGATCCAGCATTTGATGATCATTACGGATGAAAACATCACTTTCGACAATAAGGAAGAAAAGAAAGAGGACATTGTTGATGAACAAACTTTGCAGTTGCGTAAAGTATTGAAGACCCCGCTTGAAGATCTTGATCTTTCGGTACGTGCCTTCAACTGTTTGAAAGCAGCTAAGATCAACAGCTTAAGCGAGTTGGTTCAATACGAGCAGGAAGACCTGATGAAGTTCAGAAACTTCGGTCAGAAATCTTTAAGCGAAATTGAACAAGTGTTGAACGAAAGAGGTTTGCATTTTGGAATGGACCTTGGCAAACTTGGTATCGACAGAGACGATTATTAATTAAAATTCTTAATTAGCAAACCGCTAATTATTATAAACGTAGGCTGCAATTCCTGACACGGTGCAGCTGAATAAAAAACAAAGTCATGCGTCACGGAGATAAAACAAACAATCTTGGCCGGAAAAAGGCACACAGAGAAGCCTTATTAAGCAACTTAACCTGCCAGTTAATTGAACACAAAAGAATTGTAACTACATTGGCAAAAGCAAAAGCACTTCGTGTTTATGCTGAACCTTTAATTACAAAAGCAAAAGAAAATACTACGCACCAACGTCGTATTGTGTTTAGTTATTTACAGGATAAAGAAGCCATTAAGGAATTATTTGGTACTGTCAGTGAGAAAGTAGCTGGTCGCCCAGGTGGTTACACTCGTGTAATTAAATTAGGTGCCCGTGCTGGTGATGCTGCAGAAATGGCGATGATTGAGTTGGTAGACTTTAACGAGATCTACGGAAAAGGAAGAGAAGAGAAGAAAGAAGGTGCTAAAAGAACACGCCGTGCAGGTGGTAGCCGTAAAAAAGCAACTGAAACTGCGCCTGCTGCAGAAGCTACAGAAGCAACTGCACCAGCAGCCGAAGCAACACCAGAAAGTACAGAAGAAAAGCAAGCTTAAATGTTTGATAGATTTAATACTAAGGCATCCGTTTTATTACGGGTGCCTTTTTTTTGAATAACCAGAAATGTGAAAAATATATCCTTGAGAGAAATTTATCCCTTTCGGAATATCAAAAAAACTTTCTTTGCATAATTATTTTAAGAAATGGAAAAACAATCCGCAGTTTTAGTTTTAGAAGATGGATCAACTTATTACGGGAAAGCATATGGCGCAATAGGTACCACCGGCGGCGAAATATGTTTTAATACAGGCATGACCGGCTACCAGGAAGTTTTTACTGACCCGAGTTATTACGGACAGGTTGTGATCATGAACAATGTGCACATAGGTAATTATGGTGTAAAAGAAGAAGATGTAGAAAGTGACCATATCCAGATAAAAGGATTAATTGGAAGAAACCTGGAAGAATTGTTTTCACGGCACACTGCAGAAGGTTCTCTGGATGAATATTTAAAAAAACAAAATATAGTTGCCATTGAAGGAATAGATACAAGAGCCCTGGTAACAAAAGTTCGTGACAAGGGCGCAATGAATTGCCTTATTTCTTCGGAAATATTAGATGCAGAAGAACTGAAAAAGAAATTAAAAGATGTTCCGGATATGTC
>JAKFCI010000507.1:0-2166 GCA_036676725.1 Chitinophagaceae bacterium | reverse complement strand
CTTTGCGTTATACCGTTCATGGTGGTGTAAGTTTAAACTTTTCTGATGTGGGAATGATCGTGCCACATTTTTTATACATGCAACAGGGCAACGCCAGGGAAACCATGCTGGGCGTTTATTTGCAACGAAATGTAAACGAAGAAACAGATGTAATGTTTGGTGGCTATTATCGACATAAAGATGCGCTAGCGCCTTTTGTTGGTGTGGATTACCGGAATTTCTTAGTAGGGTTAAGTTATGATATGAATACTTCGAAACTAGGTACTATGGCAAGAAATATAAACAGCTTTGAACTTACCCTTTCTTATAGAAAACGAACAGGCACTAAAAGCTTTTTTGATTTTATTCATTGTCCCCGTTTATAATCCAAGATGAATAAAAGCAACATCACTAACTAAAGTCCGACCTTTTATGAATACTATTTTATCGAAACCCATAAACAACAAACATCCATATAAGTTTGTAAAGAGCATTTTCTTTTTACTCATTGGATGTTCTATTCTTTCACAGGCACAAAGCCAGGTAGATAAACGCCTGGAGCAGGCAGACCAATTTTTTGCTGCCGGTGAATATTTTACAGCCGCTGGTTTGTATGGACAATTTTTAAACCCTGCAAATAAGTTCAAATCTTCAAGCGATTTTCCATTGAATTCAAAAAGAAATACGCAAGGGAAAATGGGAAAAGGTGAAAATGCAAACAGTATTTTATTCAAGCAGGCAGAAAGTTATCGACTGGCAAATTACTGGTCAGAAGCTGCAAATTTGTACAAAATTTGTTTTGAAAAAGAACCTGCGAAATATGCATCTGCCCTTTATTTATATGCCCTATGCCAAAGAAGTATTGGTAATTACCAGGCGGCTGAAGAAAGCCTGGATCGTTTTTTAAATGAGCATGCGAATGAAAATTCTTACCAACAAGCCGCATTGAATGAAAAGCAAACACTTCAATTTATTAAAAGTCAATTAGTACGGCCAGATACAATTCTTTACCAGGTAAGAAAAATAAATACAAGTTTTGGAAATGATAAAGGTGTTTTTGCACCTGTTGCCACTTCTGCAAACGCCATGATGATCACCAGCACACAAACTGATTCTGTTGCAAGTGGCATTAACCCCTATCACAATCGTTTATTTAATGCATTACTAACGAATGAAGGATTACAAATAACAGATCAAGTTTTAATTGAAGGCAATGATGCATTGCAAAACCAAGGTGCAGCTAGCATAAGTTCCAATGGCAACCATATGTATTTCACCCAATGGAAAAAAGAAAATGGAAAAGTAATTTCAGCCATTTACTTTTCAAAAAAGGCCGATAATGGATGGAGCCAGCCCCTATTACTTTCTTCGGTTAACCAACCAGGTTATAGCAGCAAACAACCTTTTTCATCTGCGGATGGAAAGTTTTTATATTTTGCTTCTGACCGAAGTGGTGGTTCAGGAAATTTTGATATTTGGTTTGCACCATTAAATGAAGATGGCACCACCGGCGAACCGATAAATGCAGGAAACATTTTGAATTCCGCTTCAAATGAACAAGCCCCATTTTATCATAATTCAACTGGAACATTAGTTTTTGCCTCGGACAGAATGCCTGGTATGGGCGGCTTTGACCTTTTTACAGCAAAAGGAGATCAAACATTTTGGAAGCAGCCTGAAAATTTAGGGCATCCCGTAAACTCTTCCCGTGATGACGTTTATTTCTTCACAGCAGATAAAACAACGGTATTGAATAATGCAATTGTAAGCTCCGACCGTGGATCGGAATGTTGCCTGGCAACTTTCGCTGTTTCAAAAGCAAATAAAAAGAAAATGTTGACAGGTTTTATTCGTGATTGTAAAGATGACCAGGCCGTTGCGGATGCCATCATTGTTATGAAAGACGCATCAGGAAAGGATGTAACAGTTACAACTAATGCGGATGGACAATACACATTTGAATTAACAGGCGCAAGCAGTCAACAACAATTGTTCATCAACAAAGAAAAATACAACGAGAAAATCAGCGATGTAACAATTGCAGGAAGCAATGAATCTAACTGGCAAACAGACACTTTATATAACGCTTCGCTTTGTATTGAAAAGAAACTAGTTATCAAGGTTGAAAATGTTGTCACCGTTTATTTTGATTTTGATCAAAGCCAAATTAAGGAACGAGGTATTGCA
>JAKFCI010000506.1:0-5302 GCA_036676725.1 Chitinophagaceae bacterium | reverse complement strand
AAAACAAATTAGCATTGCCTGGTTTGTTATTATTAATTTATTGTACACAAAATGTTGTTGAAAATATTAATGTTCATATTGGTCGTCCTTCCTTTTATGGGAAGTGCACACCCAGGCATTGGAATGGTTAAGGACAATAAAAACAATATTTATTATACGGATTTGCAACAGGTATGGAAGATCAGTAATGGACAAAAAACAATTGTTGTTCCCGGTGTGCACACGCATGAATTATACATTGACAAAGATGATAACCTATATGGTGAAAACATGCTGGGAGGTAGTGAAACGTCAAACAAATTTTTTCATTACCTGTGGCGCTTACAGCCTAACGGTGACCTGGATACGCTGGAAGACCTTCGTGAAGCCTACATTAATATTGACTTTTCGCTTGCAAGAGATTTGTACGGGAACGAATATTATATAAAACAATTTTTAAAACGTCCGGATACGAACCACATTTACAAAAAGTATCCTGGTGGTAAAGAAGTAGTATTAGCCAGAGGAAACTTTAAAGGAGTTACCTGGCTGCATCCCCAAAAAGATGAAAGTCTTTTATTTGTTCTACACAATAATGTTTACAGAGTTTCTAAAGATGGCGTGGTAAAAGAACTGGCAAAAAATATAGCCAACGAAAAACCATCATTTGCTTTTTCCGGCAACAGTAAAACAGTGTGGGGCGTTTGGCAAGACGATTCAAATAATGTGTATGTTGCTGTATTTAGCGACCAGGCAGTAAAAAAAATAAACAGCCAAGGCGAAGTGAGTGATCATTATAAAACAAAAGGTAATTGGGCGCCTTTATACGGCCTGTTTGACAATAAAAACCGCTTATGGGTTTTAGAAAGCTCAGACAAAAATGAAGTCAGGGTGACAATGGCGGAAACAAAACCCAACATCATCAAATCGAATAACAAGTCCTTCCAGTTTTTTTATTTTGGTATTGGCATCATCGTTCTAGGTGCTTTGCTCTATTATATTAAAATCCGGTAACGATAAGTATACTACAGGTAAGTGGTACAAACCTGAAATTCTTCTATGTCAAATTAGATCTAGTGTATGAGGCATATTACTTTCAAATATTGTAAACTGAAAAGATGAGTAAAAGCCGTTACCCTTCTTAAAAATCATAAATTCTTACCTTTAAACAAATGGAAAAACCAATAATTATTATAGATGACGATCATGATGATTTGGAAGTCTTTCAACAAACCATCAATGATTTAAACTTTAAAAACGAGGTCATTAGTTTTAATGATCCCTACAAATTTTTAGATTTTATTCGCACATCAGATAAAAGCTTTGCATTTATTATGTGTGATATCAATATGAATACAATGGATGGACTTGAACTGAAAAAGTTGCTGCATGATGATGAAGCATTAAGGATGAAATGCATTCCATTTATTTTTTGGTCAACAAGCAAGGCCACGCCAACAATAAGAGAAGCTTACAGTTATAATGTGCAGGGCTATTTTGTAAAACCTTCAACGGTGCACGAATTAAAGGAAATGGTTTCTTCCATTATCAAGTATTGGAATTTTTCCCAAAATCCTAATTCCTGATAGAAACTAAAATACTTCCTGGGCTTTCTTTTTAATCCTATACAATTCACCTATCCACCTGGTGTTTTAAATTCTACCTTTTCTGCATCAAAGGCACCGATCGCTTTTTCAATATCCGGTTCTGGCAAGGTGCAGGTAAGATTATTATCGCTATAATCTATGTTGCCTTCCGACAATTTTACCGAATCAATAAATTGCAGAAGTTTATAATTGGTTGGGAAATGCAAAGTCACTTTTTCCATACTGCTTTGTTAGTTTTTGCCGCAATCGAAATTTTTTGTTTTATAGATCCGGATTATAAACAGTTTTGTTCATGGAGTAAAGGAGTAAAAGGAAAGCGGTGAAAGATTATGAATGTAATGTTCTGTTCACCTAACAAAAGCATGGGTATGTACGATAGCCTGGTAATGATTGCGTGCCAGGTTAATATCCTTAATGGAAATTTCCCCTGTTACAATAAAAGTCTGGCTATTGGTTTGAACATTAGTAAGGTGATGATCATCTAAGAATTTTGTCATCTGCACCGTATCGGGGAATTGAAGTGTAATCATTTTCATGACCCTCAATTTTCAATACAAATATATTAAAGTTAAACATCATGGAGTGTTTTAAGGAATGCAACAAATGTTCAAATTTACCTGCACCATTGATGGAGGAATAGACTACATTTCAAAAGCAACCAACCAACCTACCGCCAAATGAAAAAAGTTACCTTACAATTTGAATCGATGAAAGCGCTGATCGATTTTACCTTGCTGATCGAACTTACCAACTGTAACATTGAAGAAGACAATTACAAGCTAACCTGCGAGTTAAATGAATCGCAAATAGAACTGGCAATGGAGGGTTTTAATGCAACGATCATCTCCCCAGCCTCTTTCTAATAAATTGATGCAGACCTCTTTTATTCATTCTAATTTGTCATCAACATCATCTTGTAAATAGGCATAGTACTTTGTTAAGGCAATGATGATCTTTTCCATGGAAATTTCGCCTGTTACCGTACAGTCCCGGGAATTTGTTTCAACGCCTGATACTTCATTTTCCACTAAAAATTTTACCAACCGAAAGGTATCCGGAAACTGCAGCGTATTCATTTTCACTTCCCCAGGCATTAAACAAAAATATAATGGAACATCCGGGGAAACCCTGATGAACATCATCACTTCAGCTGATTATAAGTTACGAATGAAAGGTATTTGAGGTAGCCATACTATAAGGCCTCATCGATGTGTTTCATCATTCCTTGTATTCTTTTAAATTCCGGGGCTTTTTTTACGTTCACCATTGTTTTTCGAACCTCACTTTCGTATGGTATTATTCATCGCTTTTGTCGCCGGGTAGTATTTCAAGTATTGCAAAATATTTGGTGCAGGCACTAACAATCTGTTCGTCGGTCATTTTTCCTGTTATGGTGTAATTAAAGGCATTCGTTTTGAAATTATCGTTGCCAAAATCAATACGAAATTTTGCTAATTGTATAATATCCGGAAATTTTAGACTTACGTATTTCATCATTGGCAGTTACAGTATAAAAAGATTTCAGCAAAATGGATCGCAAAGCAATTATAAGGTAGCCATTATCAACTACCATTACCGGGCCTTATTTTTAAAAATAAACATCGTCTTTTTCGTCGCAAGCCAATACATCCAGTTCTGCATCATATTTTGTACAGGCGCATACAATTTGTTCATTCGTCATTTTACCTGTAAGTGTAAAGTTCCTGAAATTCATGTTGATATTGGCCATCGCAAAATCCATATGAAATTTGGATAATTGCAAGAGACCAGGAAATTTCAGACTTACATATTTCATCAGCAGCAGTTTGGATGACAAAATTAGTTTGATCATGAACAATGGGTTACAAAGCCAATACCTTATATCCATCATAATTCACCAGCCATAAATATTATTGGGCGGGGGTGATAAGTTTACGATTGTTTAACAACGGCATCCATGCATTTCCTTCGTTTAGTTGGGAACTTTATACAAGAACTTTATGGTATGAAAAGCTTTTTTTTACCCCTCCTGCTTTCTGCTTTTATTTTATTTTGTGGTTGTAGTAAAGACATTTTAAAAAGCTACGATGAACGCATTGTTGGCACCTGGCAAATTACCGACATTGATAAAGTAGGCATAGGCAGTAATCCATCTTCACTTACATTCAGGGAAGGCACTTTTACCTTTTACGAGAATGGCACCCTTGAATATTTTGACTCCACGAATAAGCGTTACACCGGTAGTTGGGAAATCAATAAAAAGACCGTCAACAACAACACCATACGCAACCTGTATATAACCGCTATTGACTTTACCAATCAAACAGTACTTACAGAAATTTATGATGACATGCAATTTACCGGCACCAATCGTTTCAGGGGCATTACAGAAACCGGTTTACACAAGTATATTACGCACTTTAGGAGGTAGATGCATAAGTTGAATAAATTAAGTTGAGCGTCATTCCTGTTTCTTCTAATACCATTTTCAAATATTTTCTGTTACAAATTGCAGTCACCGCAACGGGAAACTTATATAACCCGCAAGTGACGATGCACGCTTCATCCAATTAATGCAGATATTTTTTAAAATTTCATTTAAAACCTATTTTAGATGTATCAATTGTTTTAACTGCTATGAAACATTTATTTCTAACCATTCTAATAACAACTTTTTTAATTGCAGCCAATGCTGCAGAACCATTGCCTGGTTATGTAGTACTGGCAAACAAGGATACCGTAAAATGCAAAATCAAAAGCGGGCGGTTTTTAAATAATCCATTCCAAGGCATAACGATAATTAACGAGCAAGGAAAAGATGAGGCTCTGCCGTCAAAGGATAAGAAGATCATTGCTTTTGGTTTTGTTGAGCATTTAAAAAGTTATCATTACTTGTTTGTTGATGTAGGAGACAAATTTGAAAATGGGTTTTACCAACTGGTTGTAAATGGCCTCAATTATAAATTATACAGCAGACCTACAACCGTATATGGCGGCAATCCAACTTTCGTTTTGTTCAACCAAAATGCAGCATTTACAAAATTTGAACCTTGTGTTGTTTGTCCATGGAAAAAGCAACTGCGTGAATTGCTTAAAAATGATGCGAAAGCACTTGAACTTGTGGAAAGTGCGTCCCGTGTAAATATTCCAAAGTTTGTTTTAGACATAAATAAACTGTAAACCAGGCAAATGGTTGAGATACCTAACATTGGGCTCCGGAATGTTGGAACATGGAACAGGCCCCATAATGCAATAAAAGGTTTTATTGACCTGCCTTGCTGGACAGGTTATTTTTTGACACAGGAACCTAATTATTTAATAAAGAACAAAGTGGTTACCAATGGCCGTATCGACCTTTGGGTGGACGGATTGATTAATGCAGATGAAAGTTTTGCTATTGATAAAGAACAAATAAATGCCTACCACTTTTTAATGGAACACCAGGATAGAATTAAAAAGGCTATCCTGCAAAAACTTAAAAACGAATTCCCCCGGTTACTATCACATGAATATTTCTCCATGGACCACGAAGACGGAAGTTTGCCCAGGCTTTCTGATCTAACACCCGATTTTGATTTTAAAAATTACATAGGACCTGCCTCCATTAGTATTATTGAAGACATAAAGGATGATGTTGCTTATACCAAATGGCATTTCCAATGCCTGTGGGACCCGGAACATGGTTTTGAAGTAATTACCCATAAGGACAGGGTAATAGATTTATCGCCGGAGGCCGA
>JAKFCI010000505.1:0-3218 GCA_036676725.1 Chitinophagaceae bacterium | reverse complement strand
AACCACAAAGTTCTTTAAATGGATAATCGCAATTTTTTTGTTTAGGGTTTAATATGGCAACAGCAGGTGGTAGTTCTTCATCGGGTAAGTGGTGATCACATACAATAAAATCAATACCCAATTCCTTAGCATAACGTATAAGTTCAACCGATTTAATACCGCAATCCAAAGAAATAATAAGCGTAAAATTATTTTTATGGGCAAAGTCAATACCTGCTTTGCTAATTCCATAGCCTTCACGGTAGCGGTGAGGAATATAAAAATCAACTTCCTGGTAATGTTTTACAAGAAAACTATACATAGATGCGACAGCGGTAGTGCCATCTACATCGTAATCGCCAAATACTAGAATCTTTTCTTTCGAATTAAAGGCGAGAAGGATTCTATCTACCGCTTTGTCCATATCCTTCATTAACCATGGACTGTGCAGATGATCTAATTGTGGCCGGAAATAATCTTTTGCCTTTTCATAAGTGTCAATTCCCCGTTGAATTAAAATATTACAAATGGAAGGATTGATCTTTAAAGCATCAAAAAGGGTATTAACCCTGTTTTCGTCTACAGTATTTATTTTCCACCGCTTTTTTTTTGTTGAAGTTTCTACCACTTTAATATTTTCTTTCTGTTACATAGTTTACTAATTGTTCAAAACCGGTTTTTATTTCAGAAGGCGGAAATGTATTCAAAATATCAAGTGCTTCATTTTTATATTGTTGCATTATTTGAGCAGTATATTCAATACCGCCATTTTCTACAACGGTTTTTAAAACAAAGGCTATTTGCTTTTTATCCGTATTCTTATTTTTTACAATATAAATAATTTTTCGCCTTGTGGCTTTATCTACTTTATTTAAGGTATAAATAAGCGGGAGGGTAAGTTTCTTCTCTTTTATATCATTTCCTGTTGGTTTGCCAACATTTGCAGAAGAATAGTCAAAAAGATCATCTTTTATTTGGAAGGCGACACCTACTTTTTCGCCAAACTCTTTCATTTTCATGGCAATTTGTTCATCTCCGGAGGATGACAAGGCTCCAGCAGCGCAAGCGGCAGATAATAAAGAGGCGGTTTTACTTTTTACGATTTCAAAATAGGTGGCTTCGCTTAAATTCAGCGACCTGGACTTTTCCATTTGCAGAAGTTCACCTTCGCTCATTTGCCTTACCGCTTCTGAAAGAATTTGCAAAACCCTAAAATCATTATTATCTAAAGAAAGAAGTAAACCTTTCGCTAAAAGATAGTCTCCAACTAGTACGGACACCTTGTTTTTCCATAAAGCATAAACTGAGAAAAATCCTCTACGTTCCAAAGAATCATCAACGACATCATCATGTACAAGTGTAGCAGTATGTAATAATTCAACTAAAGAAGCTGCACGGTATGTTGAGTCGTTAACGGTACCACAAAGCTTGGCAGATAAAAAAACGAACATAGGACGTAATTGTTTTCCTTTTCGTTTAACTATATAACGCATGATACGGTCGAGCATGGAAACCTTACTGCTAACGGCCTCCTTGAATTTACCTTCAAAAATTTTTAGCTCTTCTTCTATTAGATTAACGGGTAGCTGCATTCGTAAATAGGTGAAAAGTTACACCCGTGCAGGTATATGGTATAAGAATTGTATTTGGTAGCAAAGCAAAATTTAAAGATTGATTTACAAATAAAATTATAAAAGTTTGATAATTGTATGTCAAATCTTATTTTTGCGCAACATTAGGAAATTGATCTTAAATTTTAATTATTAGTTATGGCAAGCAAAAAGTACTCTTTACTAGCAGGTATATTCTGCCTGTTGGCGTCGTACGGTTTCTCACAGACAACAACAGCAACCGGATATGACGTTTCAGATTCATCAGTAGTTCCGTCCAGAAGTATGCCTCAGCACACAGAGTTTATGAATGGCGCTTATGATTTTCCAGCAAAACCACGCAACCAGTGGGAAATTGGAATTAAGGCTGGTTTATTCACTATTAATGGTGATGTAACTTCTTTACCATCTTATGGCGTTGGAGCGCACATCAGGAAAGCGTTTGGTTATTTATTTTCAGCACGTTTAAACTACATGCAAGGCATTGGTAAAGGTTTAAACTGGCAGCAGTCATCAAATTACCACAACAATATTGCATGGTCTGATCGGTATACTCCAATCACTGATCCTGTTTATTACAACTACAGAACAACGTTACATGATCTTTCTTTAGAAGGTATTTTCACTTTGAACAATATCCGCTTTCACAAAGCTAAATCTGGAGTTAACCTTTATGTGTTAGGTGGTTTAGGTGCAATGATTTATAAAGCAAAGGTGAATGCAGTAAATGACCAGGGAAATGCTGGTAATGTGTTCGATCCTGCTTATAATTTCTCAAGTATACCTCAAGGAACATGGGAAACTAGAAAAGAAACAAAAGATGATTTAAAAGATTTGTTGGATGATACCTATGAAACTGAAGCTGAATCAGAGGCTGGTAACCGTCGCCCGGAAGTGGGTAATGGTAATACTTTACGCCCGGTTTATCATTTAGGTGCTGGTATTGCCTTTAAATTGAACAATCGTTTCAATTTAGCTTTAGAAGATCGTTTTACAATTACCAAAGATGACCTTTTAGATGGTCAGCGTTGGGCTGAACAAGTTGGTGGAAGCCCTGTTTTAACCCAGGATTTTGATACTTACAATCACCTTACTTTAGGTTTAAACTACAACATTGGTGCTAAATCAACGGAGCCATTGTGGTGGTTGAATCCATTGGATTATGCTTACAGCGAAATTCGTAACCCACGTTTAATGCGTTTACCTAAGCCAGTTTTACCTGATGCTGATGGTGATGGCGTTACTGATCAATTCGACCAAGAACAAACTCCTGCTGGTGTTCCAGTTGACACTCATGGTGTTAGCCGCGATACTGATGGTGATGGCGTTCCTGATGCTCGTGATAAAGAATTAGTTACTCCTACATATTGCCAGCCAGTTGATGCTGATGGTGTTGGTAAATGCCCTTGTCCAGAAGGTTGCGGACCAGCAGTTGATACTACAGGTGGTGCTTGTGCAATTGCATTAGGTGCTTTACCAAGTGTAACTTTTGCAGGTAATGGTGTAGCGCTAAGCGCAGATGCAAGAAGTATGTTAGCTTCAGTTGCAGCTCGTTTACGTAACAACCCTGATTGCCGCATTGTTGTAACAGGATATTGCGCTTCAAGCAAATCTGAGCAGCAAAGAAGC
>JAKFCI010000504.1:0-3224 GCA_036676725.1 Chitinophagaceae bacterium | reverse complement strand
CCTGCGTTTAAGTGATAAAAAAGTCTACCAGTTAACATCCGGTGGAACAGGCAATTATTTTCCATCGTTGAATCATGATTCGCTAACCTGGTCGGCGTTTACAAGCAATGGTTTTAAAGTACAATCCAAAGCATTAGACCAGCTGACTTCAAACGAACTAAAACCAGCGGAATATGAACAACTGTTATCGCCTTACGAAGTTGCCAATGAAAAGGAAACGCCCAATGTTTTGAATAATGATGGTGGTTCATTTCCGGTTGTTGAATATAAAAAGTCAACCCGTTTATTTAATTTCCACAGCTGGCGACCCAATTATGAGGACCCTGAATTTAGTTTCAGTGTTTATAGTGATAATGTATTGAATACTTTTTCCAATGAGCTTTTCTATCGCTACAATCAAAACGAATTATCACATGCAGTTGGATTTAATACTGCTTACGCCGGTTTGTTCCCCGTGATCAATGCTGGTGCAGAATATGTATTTGACCGCCAGTTAAAGTTTCCCTCGCGAACACTTACGCTGAACCAGGCAGAAGCAAGAATTGGCTATTCCATTCCCTTAAATTTTACAGGTGGCAAGCTGTTAAAATTTGCAAACATGGGTTCTAACATTGTTTACAATGCTATTTATCCAACTGGTATTACAAAAGATAGCTTTCCATCTTCAAATACTTTATACCTGCACCATTTCATTAATTGGTCGCAGCAATTGCCAAGGGCCAGGAAACAGATTTATCCAAAATTTGGTTACGGTGTATCCGGTTCATACCGGCACAGGTTAGACGAAAAAGGGTATCAATCACTTGCAGGGGCAACTTTATTTCTTCCTTCTATTTCACCAACCCATAGTATTGTTTTAACTGCCAGTTTTCAGCAGGTGGATACCAATAATATTTTGTTCAGCAATCGTTTTGCCAATTCAAGAGGCTATGAAGACCTTTTTTATTCAAGAATGTGGAAGGCAAGCGCCAATTATCATTTTCCATTATTATACCCGGACAGGGGCGTAGGTAATATTGTTTACTTATTAAGGGTACGGTCAAATATTTTTTACGACTACACGAAAGTATTTTCAAGGGATAAGTCATCTACTATGCCTTTGCGCAGTTCAGGCACAGAACTGTTCTTTGATACGAAGTGGTGGAACCAGCTACCTGTCAGCTTTGGCTTTCGATATAGCTATTTACACGACGGCCAACGTGCAGGCTGGAATAACCAGCACCGGTTTGAATTTATCCTTCCTGTAAATCTTATTCCCGATTAATTAAGATAGGTATGATTACAAAAAAGCCACTGCATTCGGTATGCAGTGGCTTTACTATTTTGATTGAATTAATTAATTTAAAGCATTGAGGCTTTCTTCAATTGCTTTTATCTTTTCTTCTGCATCTCTTTTTTTACTGCGTTCTACTTCAACAACTTCCGGTTTTGCATTTTGTACAAAACGTTCATTTCCTAATTTTTTTTCTACTGATGTTAAAAATCCTTTCAGGTAATCAAGGTCTTTCAACATCTGTTCTTTTTGCGCACCTGTATCAACCACCGTTTCCGTTTGAATAAAAAATTTATCCTTACCAATCATTACTGCAATCGTGCCTTCTACAGCGTCTGTTACAAAATCAATTGCATCTGCATTTGCCTGTTTGGATAGGATCGATTCAATGCCTTTATATTGATTGGCGTTGACAGAAAGTATGTGCAGTTTTACCGGTTCTTTCGGTTTGATGTCATTCTTTACCCTTGTATCTCTGATAGCAGATATGGTTTGTTTCAACAATTCTCCCTGTTGTAAAATGGAAGGATTTACTACTTGTGCCGTTGTAAATTGTTTTACACAAAGGTCATCGCTTTTTTCACCTAACTGGTGGTAAATTTCCTCTGTAACAAAGGGCATGAAGGGATGTAACAATTGAACAAGTTGCTCGAAAAAGTAAACGGTTTTTTGATACACTTCTTCATCGATCGGTTGTTCAAATCCTGGCTTAACCCACTCCAGGTACCAGCTGCAGAAATCATCCCAGATCAAGGAATAGATCGTTTTCAATGCTTCGCTTAATTTAAAAGAAGCATATTGTTGTTCCACTAAATTTTTTACCTCGTTCAACCTGTTGTCAAACCATTGTATGGCAAAGTTTTCCTGGATATTTTCATTTGAAGTGGCTGTTCTTCCTTCCCACATTTTTACCAGCTTCAATGCATTCCATAATTTGTTATTGAAACTGCGTCCCTGGTCGCAACTGCTGTCATCAAATAAAAGATCGTTGCCGGCAGGAGCGGAGATGAGAATTCCAAAACGCACGGCATCAGCACCAAATTTTTCAATCAATTCTAAAAGGTCCGGCGAGTTGCCCAGGCTTTTGCTCATTTTCCTTCCCTGCTTATCCCGAACCATACCGGTGAAGTACACATGCTCAAAAGGCTTTTCATTACGGTATTCCATACCCGCCATGATCATGCGTGCTACCCAAAAGAAAATAATATCCTGCCCGGTAACTAAAACAGAAGTAGGGTAGTAATAATTTATTTCTTCATTATCGGGTTCATTAATGCCATTGAAAACTTCCATAGGCCACAACCAGGAAGAAAACCAGGTATCCAATACATCTTCATCTTGTGTAAGAGCAGCATCTACGACAGCGTATTGTGATTTAAATAATTCTTTCGCTTCACTTTCCGTTGCTGCCACCACGAATCTTCCTTCGCTGTCGTACCACGCAGGAATGCGTTGCCCCCACCAAAGTTGCCTGCTGATGCACCAGTCTTTTACATTCTCTAACCAATATTTATAAGTGGCTAAAAAGCGTTCTTCTGGGTGGATCTTTACTTCTCCACTCATAACTGCATCCAGGGCTTTGCCGGCAAGTCCGCGCATGTTTACAAACCATTGGGTTGAGATGCGAGGTTCAACTACCGCGTTGGTGCGTTGTGAAAACCCTAGCCTTGTGCTGTATTGTTCTTCTTTAATTAATAGACCTTCTTCTTTAAGTTTTTCTATTGCTTTTTTTCTTGCTTCAAAACGATCGAGACCAACAAATACTTCTGCTGCTTTGCTTAATGTACCGTCATCGTTAAGTGTATCAATAATGGGTAAGCCGTGTTTTAATCCAAGGTTATAATCATTAATGTCGTGAGCCGGCGTAACTTTTAAAGCACCGGTTCCAAAAGCAAGATCTACGTATGTATCAAAAATAACAGGCACTTCCCTGTTGACTAAAGGCACCAAT
>JAKFCI010000503.1:0-8209 GCA_036676725.1 Chitinophagaceae bacterium | reverse complement strand
GGCGATATTAATAATGCAATAGTTGTGGTAGACAAGCCCGTTACCGATGAACAAGTAAAACGCATTTCAAAGGTTTTTAAAAAAGAAGATGTAAAGGTTGCGGAAGGTGGTATTTTAAATAACCTTGAACTTCGTTTTCCCAACGAACCGGCACGCCATAAATTATTAGATGTAATTGGGGATTTGGCTTTGGTTGGCTTTCCTTTTAAAGCCCATATCATTGCCAACCGTCCGGGGCATTCCAGTAATGTTGCTTTTGCAAAAAAGATAAAAGAACATATTAAAAAGAATAAAAACAAATTACAGGTTCCTTTTTACGACCCTTCCAAACCTCCTCTTTTTGATGTGCATGCAATTGAAAAAAAATTGCCGCATCGTTACCCGTTTTTATTGGTTGATAAGGTTATTGAATTAACTGAAAAGTATGTAGTGGCCATTAAAAACGTTACCTACAACGAACCTTTTTTCCAGGGGCATTTTCCTGGCAATTGTGTTTTTCCAGGGGTTTTGCAATGCGAAGCCTTAGCGCAAACAGGCGGAATACTCACCATTCCCGACGATCCTGATAACGATTATGATACTTACTTTTTAAAAATCGACCATTGTAAGTTCAAAAATAAAGTGGTACCGGGTGATACGATGATTTTAAAAATGGAATTAATGAACCCTGTGCGTCGGGGTATTTGTGAAATGAAAGGGACTATTTTTGTCGGCGATAAATTGGTAGCTGAAGCAGAAATGGTTGCTCAAATTGTCAAGAAACCTAAAGTAAAAGCATGATCTCTCCATTGGCGTCAATACACCCGGCTGCAAAATTGGGCAATAATGTAACGGTTGATCCTTTTGCAGTAATACAAGAGAATGTAACCATTGGTGATGGTACGCACATAATGTCTCATGCGGTTATTATGCCTTTTAGCCGGATCGGCAAAAACTGTAAAATATTTCCAAGCAGCGTTATCGGTGGGGTACCACAAGACTTAAAATTTGTTGGGGAAGAAACCACAGTTGAAATCGGCGATGGCACAACCATTCGTGAATTTGTGACTATTAACCGCGGTACTAAAGACAAATGGAAAACGGTTATAGGCATTAATTGCCTGCTGATGGCCTATGCCCACGTAGCGCACGATTGTACGATTGGCAATCATGTAATTCTTGCCAACGGCGTACAATTAGCCGGGCATGTAGATATAGGTGATTATGCAATAATTGGTGGCTTGGCGGGCGCCCATCAATTTACAAGAATTGGTGCGCATACTTACATTGCAGGTCATACCGTAATAAGGAAAGATGTACCGCCTTATGTAAAAGCTGCTCGTGAGCCAATGAGCTACATGGGTTTAAATATTGTTGGTTTACAAAGAAGAGATTTTCCAAAAGAAGATATTGAAACGATCTCACGCATTTATCATTTATTGTTTGTTGGCAACCATAGTACAACAACCGCAATAAACATGATCAATGAAAAAATACCTGAAGGCGAATTAAAAACTGAAATTCTTCAATTCGTAAAGGAATCAAAAACGGGTATCATTAAACGCTATTCAAAAAACGGAATTGATGAAGATCAAACTTATTGATACCGGTAAACGGTTCAACAGGGAATGGATCTTTAGACATGCTGATTTAGAATTGACTTCAGGCAATGCATATGCCATCACCGGATCAAACGGCTCCGGTAAATCTACATTATTACAAACCATTGGTTGCTTGCTGGAACCCAGCGAAGGCAAAATTTCAATGTTTGAAAAAGAAATAGAATTGCCACTTGAAAAGGGATATCAATACATTTCTTTTTGCGCCCCTTATTTAGATGTTGTTGAAGAAATGACGCTGATGGAGTTTTTGAATTTTCATAAAGAATTTAAACCTTTCCTTGCGGATATTGATCCTAAAATGATCATTGATACATTGGATCTAAAATCAGCAACAAACAAACAAATCCGCAATTTTTCCTCCGGAATGAAACAAAGGGTGAGGTTGGGTCAAGCCATTTTTTCAAACACGCCGGTGGTTTTGTTGGATGAGCCTTGTAGTAACCTCGATGCGGCGGGTATCAGTCTCTATCATCAATTGGTTAAAGAGTATACTTCTGACAGGCTGGTGATTGTAAGCAGTAATGATAAAGTAGAATATGGTTTTTGCCAGGTAGAAATTGATATTAACCAATACAAATAATCTTTTTGACATAAAAAAAGCCCTGAATTTACAGGGCTTAAAGGCTTTTATTTGCTTTTAATCTCTCGATGCAAATCGAGATAACAAACGCAATATTTCAATATAAAGCCAAACAATAGTTACTAAAAGGCCGAAAGCGCCGTACCATTCAAAATATTTTGGAGCTCCTTCGTTTGCGCCCTGTTCTATGCGGTCAAAATCTAAAATTAAATTGAGCGATGCAATACCAACAATGAACAAGCTGATGCCGATACCAATTGCACTGTTATCATGAAGAAAAGGCATTTGCACACCAAACAGGCGCAATAGCATATTGATCAAATAAAAGAACATAATACCAATAGTAGCAGTAATGACAACCTTTTTAAAAGTATTGGTTGCTTTGATAATTCTGAAATGGTAAAGTCCATACATAGCAGCACAAACACCCAAGGTTAATAAAACGGCCTGCATAATAATGCCTGGGTAACTTTCTGCAAAAGCTGCATTAAACACCGCGGATATGGCGCCAAGAAATAATCCCTGCATAGCAGCATAACCTAAAGCAAGAAAGGGAGCCCACTCTTTTTTAAAAGTGATGACAAGTGCAATAATAAAACCGCCAATCATGGAGCCGATCATCCAGGGCATGACGTTTTCACCTTTATAAAAAAGATCCCAGGTAAAAGAAGCACCAGCCAAAACCATCAGGAATAAAAGTCCGAATTTATTTACCGTACCACGCACGGTCATTGCATCGCCTTCATGGGCATGAACCTTGTCAAATATTTTTTCGGATATTACCGGGTTGCCGGATTTCATTAATCTCATAACAGATAATTTAGGCTGTGAATATAAAAATTTCGTTGTTAAAAAAGAATAAAGCGAAGTGGGTTTCTATCGCTGGCTTGCAATGAGCAAATTAAGGTCTGTATATTTTAATCCAAAGCGTTCGCTTAAATAGAAATTTGTCAGTGCACCTTTAAATAAATAAATACCGCTTCGCAAGTGTATCTGGTGCCACAGCATATGTTCAAAGCCTCCATCTTCACCGGCTTCTAATAACAAGGGCATTAATACATTACTAATTGCCTGGGAAGCCGTACGTGCAAAACCTGATGGTATGTTCGGCACACAATAATGGATCACCCCATATTTTAAGTAGATGGGACTTTCATGTGTTGTGATCTCCGAGGTTTCAAAGCAGCCGCCACGGTCAATGCTTACATCGATAATTACGCTGCCGGTACGCATGCTGCTTACCATTTCTTCGGTTACAACCATTGGTGTTCGCCCACTTTCAGAGCCCAGTGCACCTACAGCAACTTCGCATGTCTTTAATTGCTTGGCCAACATGCGTGGCTCAATTACAGATGTCCATAACCGTTGCCCGATATTATTTTGCAGCCGCTTTAACCTGTAAACGCTGTTATCAAAAACTTTAACCGAAGCGCCCAGTGCTAAAGCAGCTCTTGCAGCATACTCGCCCACAATGCCAGCGCCAATGATAATTACTTTGGTTGGTGCAATACCTGAAATGCCACCCAATAAAACACCTTTACCATGATTAGCAGAACTTAAATATTGCGCAGCGATCAATACGGCTGAACTACCAGCAATTTCACTCATACTCCGAACAATGGGGTAGGAGCCGCTGTCGTCTTTTAAATTTTCGAAGGAAATAGCAGTAATGCGCTTTTCCATCATCTTCTGCAGTAATTCTGCCTTCAAAATACTTAAATGGATAGGCGAAATAATGAGCTGGTTCATTTGCAGAAGCCCTATTTCTTCTTCAATTACGGGTGCACTTTTTATTAAGATGGGTGCTTTGTAAACTTCTTCGCGGCTGTACACAATTTTGGCACCTGCCTCACTGTAATCCTTATCCGCAAAATGCGCTGCTTCACCCGCATTGTGTTCTATTGTAACATCATGGCCATTGCTAACCAATACACTAACGGCATCTGGCGTCAATGCGATCCTGTTTTCCTGGAAGGCTACTTCTTTCGGAATGCCTATTTGCAGTTTAGCCCCCTTGGGTTTTATGTCTAATGTTTCTTCTAAAGTTTCGTAGCTAAAAGAAGTGCTGATCAATGGTTTAGGATAAGACATATATGCAAGTAGAGCTTCTTAATAAAATAAAATACAAATTACAATTGTTCTGTCAATCTATATGCATCGAATTCGGCAGCAGTTAGAATTTTTATTTGTCTTTTCTGTTCATTCAATGGTTGAATAATTAAGTGAACTGCTTCTCTATCGAAAAGTTGCGGGGCTTTTTCCGGCCATTCAACCATGCAAATTTCACCGCTGTAAATACAATCTTCAACACCTGCATCTATCACTTCTTCTGCATTTTTTAAACGGTATAAATCAATATGGAATAACTGTTTTGTAGCGCCATCTTTCTCATACGCATATTCATTAATGATAGAAAAAGTTGGACTGCCAATAACATCTTTAACGCCTAAAGCTTTACACAAAGCACTGATGGTAGTAGTTTTTCCAGAGCCCATGTGACCATGAAAAGCAAATATTTTTTGATCACCTACATGATGCCAAAACTTTTTTGCAAAATCTTCCAAACCATCCAATTCTACCTGTGTTATCATTTTGCAAATTTAACAAGCCTTTGCAACCGTGTTTAAAAGATAATCATTGTTTAAACATTTAAAACCGGATCATACAAATAACTTTGCAACTGCATGGAAAAAGTTCAATGGAAAGTAGAAGGCATGACCTGCGGCAATTGTGCACTCACCATTAATAAATTTTTACAAAAAAATGGTGCAGAGGATATTGCTGTAAACCCTATTGATGGCGATGTTTCCTTTAAAATCAACGAGAAAAATGCTTCGCAAAAATTATCTAAAGGCGTAAATGCACTTGGTTATAAAGTAGCGCAAACAAATGGAAATGTATCCAGCGCTAAAAAGCCTTTCCTGTCAAACAACTTACAAAGATTTTGGTTTTGCCTTCCGTTCACGGCAATCCTAATGTTGCATATGATCCCTGGATTGCATATTCACTGGCTTATGAATCCTTACGTTCAATTAGCGTTGACGTTGCCCGTTTTTATTGTCGGCATGAATCATTTTGGACGTTCTGCAATTAAAAGTCTTCGGAATGGAATTCCAAATATGAATGTGCTTATTTCAATTGGTGCCTTATCTGCATTTGTGTACAGCTTTATAGGCATGTTAATGGGGCTGGGCGATGATTTTCTTTTCTTTGAAACTACTGCTACAATTATTACGTTGGTTTTTTTGGGCGAGTACCTTGAAAGTGCTTCGGTAAAATCCACACAAAGAGCTTTAAAAGGTTTAGTGAAGTCGCAAAAAGTAATGGCAAACATGATTGCTTTTGATGGCGATCACCAGGAAGTAATTCTTCCTTTAGAAAATACGGCGCTTAAAGTTGGCGATTTGATTTTGATAAAAACTGGCGAGCAAGTCCCGGTTGATTGTAAAATTTTATGGGGCGATGTGCAGGTAAATGAAGCATTGTTAACAGGTGAAAGTTTGCCCCTTCGTAAAACAAAAAAAGATATTTTAATTGGTGGAAGTATCATTGAAGAAGGCACTGTGAAAGCGCAGGTAACTGCAGTTGGTAATGATACAGTTCTTTCCAATATATTAAATCTTGTAAAACAAGCACAAGGCGAAAAGCCACCCGTACAACAAATGGCAGATCGAATTAGCGCCATTTTTGTTCCCGCAGTATTAATTATTGCCGCTATAACGCTTACCGCTAACTGGATTTATTTAAAAGAATTTACACCGGCCTTAATGCGCAGTATTGCTGTATTGGTAATTGCTTGTCCATGTGCGATGGGCCTGGCAACACCTGCTGCCATAGCTGTAGGCTTGGGCCGTGCGGCAAGAAACGGCATTCTTTTTCGCAATGCAAAAAGCCTTGAACTATTTAAAGATATCAAACAGGTGGTTTTTGATAAGACCGGAACTTTAACAACAGGTAAGTTTGGAATTTCTTCTTTTCAATCTCTGGGTATGAGCGACGAAGAATTTAAAAACATCGTTTATTCTTTAGAAAAATATTCAAATCATCCACTTGCAAAAAGTATTGTACAACAATGGAAACCTTCCGCTGAAATAAAATGGAAGTTTATTGAAGAATTAAAAGGCAGGGGAATGAGTGCTGTTGATGCCGAAGGAAATAAATATTTAGCAGGGTCATTTTCAATAGCATCTCATGTAACCAAAGAAAATGCACATGATGTTTATCTTTTAAAAAACGATGAACTTATGGGATGGATCGACCTGGAGGATGAATTAAGACCCGAAGCAAAGTCGGTTGTTGATCACCTGAAAAAGAAGGGAATTAAGACTATTTTATTAAGTGGTGACCGTTATGAAAAATCAAAACGGTTAGCTACCTCATTAGGAATAGAAGAAGTAATTGCGGAACAAACACCGGAGCAAAAACTACAAAAAATTGCTGCACTTACTGCGTTGCAGCCAACAATAATGGTGGGCGATGGCATCAACGATGCGCCTGCTTTGGCTAAAGCAACTATTGGTATTTCCATGAGCGATGCTTCGCAATTAGCGATGCAAAGTGCACAGGTAGTTTTAATGAATAGTGGTTTAAAAAAATTATCTACTGCTTTAGGTTTGGGTCGCCATACGTACATGACGATCAAGCAAAATCTTTTTTGGGCCTTCTTTTATAATATTATTGCCATTCCTGTGGCAGCTTTTGGCTTTTTAACGCCAACATTTGGCGCCCTGGTTATGGGACTAAGCGATGTTGTTTTAGCAGGTAATTCTGTAAGGTTATTTGTAAAAAAAGTTGAGTAATATTTGCAGTTTGTGCATCAGCAAAACTTCCTTATAAATGATTAGCTTGCAATTTCACTATGTTTCTTCCATTAGAACACAAAAGAGCAGACCTCTATATTCAATCAAAAAAAATTCTTTACCTATGTTATGAAATCACTCATGACATTACTGCTGAAGAGAAATCTGTTCTATCCGAACAAATAAGAAAAGCTGTATTAATTGCCCATTTTAATATCGTTAAAGGTTTATCTGCAAGTAAGAATAAGGAAAAAAGAAAAAGTTTTAAAACGGCAAGTAATGCATTTATCGTTTTAGATGCGGGCCTTGAAATCATCTTACAATTGGGGTGGGTGACAATTGCTCAAATTAGCGAATTAGAGCAGGAATTGACATCAGCGTTTGATGCTTTGAATAAATTCCTAAAAAAATAAATTTTACATGAAGCATCTTCTTTTTTAAAATGCAAGACCTCCTTTCTATATTAAAACAATACTGGGGTTATGAAGAATTTCGGCCACTGCAAGCAGAGATTATTCAATCTGTAGTGAACGGAAAGGACACGCTTGCATTGCTGCCTACAGGAGGTGGAAAATCGGTTTGCTACCAGGTGCCCGCATTAGCGCAGAACGGACTTTGTCTGGTTATTTCGCCATTGATTGCATTGATGAAAGACCAGGTAGAAAACCTGAAAAAAAAAGGTGTGATGGCCCTGGCTATATACTCTGGTCAGTCGCGAAGACAAATTGTACAAACGCTTAAAAATGCGGCCTATGGCGATTATAAACTGCTATACATTTCACCGGAAAGATTAGAGACGCAATTATTTAAAGAATACCTGCCAGCGTTAGGAGTAAATTTAATTGCAGTAGATGAAGCGCATTGTATTTCACAATGGGGTTACGATTTTCGTCCTTCGTATTTAAAGATCCAGGAATTAAGAAAGGAATTGCCAAATGTGCCGGTACTGGCATTAACTGCTTCTGCAACCAAAGAAGTTCAAGAGGATATTTGTAACAAACTCGGTTTTAAGGAAATCAATATTTACCGCCAGTCTTATGAAAGAAAAAATCTTTCCTACAGTGTATTTAAGGTTGATGCTAAAATTGCAAAGCTTGTAGATATTGCCATCAAAGTACCAGGCACCGGAATTGTGTATTGCAAGAGCCGCAAACGAACCGTTGAAATTGCGAATTTGCTGCAGATGCATGGTTTGTCCGCACAATATTACCATGCCGGTTTACAACCCG
>JAKFCI010000502.1:0-3040 GCA_036676725.1 Chitinophagaceae bacterium | reverse complement strand
TTCACTTAATAGGGTAATTAAAAAATGGATAGGAAAAAACGTCCGCTATTGATATTGATCTTAGGCTTGCTTTCTGCAATAGGCCCTTTTTCTATTGATATGTATTTACCGGGCTTTCCTACAATTGCCAACGACCTAAATACTACTGTTGACCAGGTTTCTTATTCCCTATCGAGTTTTTTTATTGGTATTTGTGTGGGGCAGTTGATCCTCGGGCCTTTGCTTGACCGCTTTGGCCGCAAAAAGCCTCTGTATGTCGGGTTGGTCATTTACATCATCGCTTCTTTGGGTTGTGCCGTCTCCAACTCGGTGGAGCAGTTGATCGTGTTTCGATTTTTGCAGGCCCTGGGTGGTTGTGTAGGCATGGTAGCGCCGGGTGCCATTGTACGTGATTCCTTCCCGGTGAAAGAGAACGCCAAAATATTTTCTTTGCTGATCTTAATATTAGGTGTGTCGCCCATAATAGCACCTACAGTTGGCAGTTATGTTATTGCTGTTTTCGGCTGGCATGCTGTATTTATTGTACTCAGTGTCATCACGGCCGTACTATTGGTGGCCGTTATTTTTTTGTTACCCGAAAGCAAGCAGCCCGATCCTTCCATGTCGTTAAGACCCAAACCCATTATCAATAATTATTTGTACGTATTAAAGCAACCACAATTTTTTACTTATGCCTTTTCCGGCGCCATTGCAGCCGCCGGTTTGTTTGCCTACCTCGCCGGTTCGCCTTTTGTATTTATGACGGTTTTTAAAGTAAGCGAACAACAGTATGGTTTGATCTTTGGCTTTATTGCCGCAGGCCTCATTACCTGCAGCCAGTTGAATAATGTTTTGCTCCGGAAATACAACAGTGAAAAGATCATTAGAACCGTGCTGCTGGTGCAAACAAGCGTTGGCATTCTTTTATGCATTGGTACCTATTTTGAATGGCTCACCCTTTACAGTACAATTGGTTTGATCTTCTTGTTTTTAAGTTGCCAGGGATTTAGCTTTCCCAATTCATCGGCACTTTCCCTTGCGCCATTTACCAGGGAAGCGGGAAGTGCATCGGCCCTGATGGGTGCCATACAAATGGGCTTTGGCGCCTTTGCTTCTGCATTGGTTGGTTTAATCAGTAATGGTACAAAAGTGCCCATGACGGCTGTGATGGCCGGCTGCGCCCTGCTTGGTTTGATCATCCTGCTACTGGGACGCAGGCGCCTGGAATACCAATCGAGAATTGAAGATGTGGAAGAACAAGCTTTTGAAATGATAGAGAAGTATTAGGACCCCATTATTAGAGCAAGTCTCCTGCATAAGGTATTTTCCAAAAAGGCATGTATTCGGTCCATGCAAAAAAGAAGGAAAAAAAGGCATGGATAAAAGGAGCTGATAAAAAACTCAGTAATAAATATTTGATCGTCCTTGTCTTGTTTAATTTTAAAATAATGGGTGGAAGAAGCACGGTGACTAACATCGGAATTGGGTAATAGATCCACCAGGGCAGACCGTAAGTCGCCCCATATTTCCCAAACAGCATCCCAAATACCACCACCACTAAAGCCAGGAGAAATATTTTTTTCCGCTTAGCGGCAAATTCTTTTTTTGGTAAAAGCATTCTTACAATGAAAAAGAATACCAATAGAGATGCAAGAATCATTATTGGGAAATGCCATTCAGTATTCATAAAGGTTTTGAATTATAAAGTTGCCTTAAGCAAGTGCCTAACAACTGCACGCTAAAGTACGTTGCGTCAATTGGGAAAACAATTTGCAAACAGCTACGCTTTTAGCCATTGCTGCTTAACGGTTTGTTGGTTATGCGTTTGCCGGTTCGTAGTAAAGTGTTACGGCGCCACCACCAAAGGTTTTTGTCTTAATGAGTTTAAGAAGAATCCTGTCGTGTACATTTTCAAATAAAGGCAAACCGCCTCCTGCAACAACAGGGTGCACACAAAGTTGCAATTCATCAACCAAATTCAATTTCATTAGTTGAATGATTAAACTCCGGCTGCCAACTAAAATATCTTTTCCCGGTTGTTGTTTGAGTGCTGCAACTGTTTCTTCAAGCGGCTTGTCCGACAATGTTGCACTGTCCCATCCTGTATGCTGCAGTGTACGCGAAAAAACAATTTTAGGCACCCTGTCTATCGCCATAGCAAAGTCGTCCATTGATTTTTCGCCGGAAGGATTTTTTACCAGGTCTTGCCAGAATTGCATCAGTTGGTAGGTGATCCTTCCATACAGTACCACGCTTACGTTATCTAAAAGATCAGCATAGTGCTGGTGTATTTCTTCATCCGGGATACCTGATGTATGGTCGCAAAAACCGTCAAGTGTCATATTGATGGCAGCAATTAGTTTGCGCATATTTTGAAATTTAATTTTCAGGCTTTGATTGCTTTAGGTGCCGCATTCCTATGACACGCTGGAGCAAATATTTTTTTTTGCGTTCCTTTTATTGATTTGATAATTGCCAAAGGCCTACGGTCCTGTCCGAACTGGCGCTTGCCATCCATTTCCCATCAGGGCTAAATGAAACGTCGTTTACATCATTCCTGTGTTTTGAAAAAGTTTGAAGTAATTGACCTGTTTGTGCGTCCCACAATCGCATAGAAACGCCTTTATTATATTCAGAATCGCCAAAAATATTTTGCAAAAATTCACCTAAGGTGGTTTTGTCTCTGCCTCCTGTTAGCAAAAGCTTATTATCAGGACTGAAGTTAGCCCCCTGTGTATGTTCCGGCGTTTCCAGCGAGGAAATAAGACGCCAATTATTGGTATTCCAAAGTTTAATGGTTTTATCGTCGCTGGTACTTACTAATTTTTGTCCATCGGGGCTGAAAGCTAATGCTACAACTGCTTCAGTATGGTCAGCCAAAATTTGTAATTGTTTTCCATCGCTTACATTCCAAATTCTTACTGTTTTGTCGAAGCTGCCGCTGGCAAGATTATTACCGTCGGGGCTAAACCTTACATCCCACACGTTGCGTGTATGACCCTTAAATGTCCGTATAAGTTGACCGGTTTCGACATTCCATAATTTTATCGTTTCATCTTCC
>JAKFCI010000501.1:0-17981 GCA_036676725.1 Chitinophagaceae bacterium | reverse complement strand
AAAATATGGATCGTCTTCATATTAATTACACTGAATTAAATAAAAATGATAATTTATTTGGATACCTGATTTAGGGTAAGCATCAACGTTATAATCAAGATCAAACAGTTTGATTGTTAATCATTAGAGCTCTTCTAAAGCCTGCAGGATATCATTTAGAATATCATTGCTGTCTTCTAATCCAACAGAAATCCGGATAAGGCCCGGTGTAATATTTACTACTTGTCTTTCGGCCTCGCTAAGTTTTGCATGCGTTGTACTTGCAGGGTGCGAAGCAATGCTTCGAGTGTCGCCGAGGTTAGCTGTCAGGGAAAGCATCTTGAGATTATTTAGGAAGTTGCGGCCGCTTTCCAGCCCGCCTTTCAATTCGAAACATACAATGCCCCCGCCATTTTTCATTTGCTTAATGGCAATTGGGTACTGAGGGTGACTTTTCAAAAAAGGATATTTTAACCAGCTAATTTTTGGATGATCTTCTAAAGCCGTTGCTATGGCCAATGCATTTTTTGAATGCCTTTCCATACGCACATCAAGGGTTTCTAAGCTTTTGCTGATAATCCACGCATTAAAAGGTGACAGAGCGGGTCCTGTACTTCTGCAAAACAAGTATATCTCTTTTATCAATTCTTTTTTACCCAAAACAATTCCGCCCAAAACACGTCCTTGTCCATCCAGCCACTTTGTAGCAGAATGCACAACAAGGTCTGCACCATATTCTATAGGACGTTGACCTATTGGAGTTGCAAAACAATTGTCTACATTAAAAATAAGATTGTGTCTTTTTGCTAATGCGCCAACAAATTCCAAATCAATAATATCCAGCCCGGGATTTGTAGGCGTTTCAATGTAGATCATTTTTGTATTTGGCTGAATTGCGGCCTCCCATTCCTCAGGCTTGTCAGCTGCTACATAAGTATATTCAATTCCAAATTTGGGTAAATACTTTGTAATCACTGTATGCGTACTTCCAAAAATGGAGTTACACGACAATAAATGATCGCCGCTCTTCATCAATGCCATAAAAGACCCAAACACGGCGCTCATGCCCGAGGAAGTTGCAAACCCTGCTTCCGCCCCTTCAAAAACCATCATTTTATCAATAAACTCCTGCACATTGGGATTGCTAAACCTGCTGTAAATATTTGCATCATTTTCATCAGCAAATGCCGCTCGCATTTCTTCTGCATCATCAAAACAAAAACTGCTTGTTAAAAAAAGAGGTGATGAATGTTCCATTTCATTGGTTCGCTCAACTTGCGTGCGAATGACTTTTGTAATTGGTTGTAGATCCATGTGAAAAATTTTATTGTCGTTCAAGGCTTCTTTGTGGAGGAGAGATTTCAAATAAATTTTGATTGAAAACATTTTATTGAAATCACCCAATAATTCCTTTTTATTACTTTAATTATTATTGGAAGAAAATATATTTACAAATGTAATTGCTACATGCTGTTACTTTCGCTTTTCATTTCTATTGCGGATGAATTACTTCAACTACAACAAGCCTTTTAAAACAGAATTAGGTATCACGTTACCCTCACTTACAATTGCCTATGATGTTTTTGGTGAATTAAACAAGCAAAAGTCAAACGTAGTTTGGATTTGCCATGCACTCACCTCAAATTCTAATGTAATGGAATGGTGGCCAAATATTGCAGGAGATGATTGCATTATTGACCCAAAAAAACACTTTATCATTTGCGCCAATATCCTGGGTTCTTGTTATGGAACCTCAGGACCATTAAGTATTGATCCAGATACAAAAAACCCATACTACTCTGATTTTCCAATGATCACCATACGCGATATGGTACAGGCACATATTTTACTTCGGCAATATTTGGGAATTGACAATATCTTATTGCTAGTGGGTGGAAGCATGGGCGGCTACCAGGCTTTGGAATGGACCGTGATGGAAAAAGAACGCATCCAAAATCTTTTCCTGTTGTGCACATCTGCTGCGGAGAGTGCCTGGGGTATTGCTATACATACAGCGCAACGTTTAGCAATAGAAGCAGATACCACATGGAACGATAAAGCACCAAATGCAGGAGCAAAAGGCTTAAAGGCAGCAAGAGCAATTGGTTTACTTAGTTATCGCAACTACCAGTTGATGGTAGAAAGACAAACGGATCATGATATCGAAAAAACGGATAACTACAAAGCCTCCTCTTATATTATTCACCAGGGAGAAAAATTAATGCATCGCTTTAATGCCTACAGTTACTATATATTAACGAAGGCAATGGATTCGCATCAATTGGCGCGAGGCAGAAAAAAAACGACACAAGAAGTTTTACGCTCCATTCTACAAAAAACATTAATCATTGGTATTACCAGTGATATTTTATGTCCATTGAAAGAACAACAATTCATTGCCGATCATTTAATTAATTCAACATTTGTTGAAATAGATTCTGAATATGGACATGATGGATTTTTAATTGAAGCAGAAAGGATCAGTCACCATTTTAAACAATGGATGGAAGAAAAAGAATAACTGGTTTTAGAATATTTTGATGAGTATGCGCAAACTCCAAACAATTACTAAAATGCCTAATAGTATAAATGAAGATTTTCGTGGAAGTCTTCCCGATAGTTTAGCAGCAAGTGGCGCTGCAATTAATCCTCCAATAATCAATGCTACAATAACCTGCCAGTGACTTACACCAAGTATGGTAAAAAAAGTAAAGGCGCTTGCCAGGGTTACAAAAAATTCCGTTAGGCTTACCGACCCAATAACATATTTCGGACTTCGGCCCTTTGTAATCAATGTAGTCGTTACGATGGGGCCCCAACCACCACCGCCAAAAGAATCGAGGAAGCCACCAATCCCCGCCAGTGGTCCATAATTCTTAAATTTTTTAGTGATCTTTTGTTCCCGAAAAGCATTTAATAAAATTCGAAGACCTAAAAACAATGTATAAGCAGCCATAACCGGACGCAAATATTGTGCATGCGTATCACCAAACTTTGCTAATAATATAGCTCCTAAAATAGCGCCTATTACGCCAGGTATGATCAATAGCTTGAACAGCTTTTTATTTACATTTCCGAATTTATAATGACTATATCCCGATGCACCACTTGCAAAAATTTCTGCGGTATGAATACTGCCACTTATAGCAGAAAGATTAACGCCGGCCGATAATAAAATAGTGGCGCTTGTTACGCCGTAACCCATACCTAAAGCTCCATCTACTAACTGGGCTAAAAATCCAGCCATTACCATCCAGTGAAAGTTTTTGTCCAGTGTGCCGTACCATTCTATAGTGCTATTGGCTAATCCCCTGATGGGAACATAAGAAAGTATAAAATGACCTACCAACATTAAGCCAAAAGCGCTGACCGAATAGGTAGCTATCTTCTTCCAGTTAACATTCCTGCCCGTTTTTTCCGTGCCTGCTAAATTCTTTGTTATGGCATTCAGCCGTTTTACTTTATACGCAAAATTGCCTTCTAGTTTTTGGCGGATGGCCTGCATGTTATCCAACACGTCATCCAGTTCCGGGGGTAAAGTTTCATTGAATGTTTCCTTTAAACGTTTTGCAATTGTTGGCGATTTACCATTGGTGGAAATAGCAATTTTTAAATTTCCCTTTCGCACAACAGAACTTAAATAAAAATCACAGAGCTCTGGTTTATCGGCCACATTTACCAGCTTTCCAATAGCATTTGCCTCATCTTTTATTAACTTACTTACACCAATATTATTTACCGCAAGAATTATTATATCCGCCTCTTTTAAATCAGCGGGCTCAAAACTTCTTTCAATAAGTTCTATATGCTTATGAGATAAAGAAATTTCTTTTATTGCTTTGTTGATTGAGGTAGCTACTAAAATAACTTTTGCAGATGGTGAATTATACAATAAAGCATTCAATTTTTCCAAAGCCACATTACCACCACCCACAATAAGGGTAGTCATTTGTTCCAGCTTTAAAAAAACCGGGAACAAATTATTTACTTCCTTAACGCCTACCGGATTTTGAATTTCTATGTCGTTATTGATCTGCATTAATAAAGAACTCCTTAATTATGATTGATTATTTTACGGTAGGTAAAGTCGCCAAAACTTTCACCATTTGATCTTTGATTTTTAAAATCGCCAAACAGCGTGTCCAACTCCTGGAGAATCGCCGCTTCGTCAAGGCTTTCTTTATAAATTTTATTTAAACGCAATCCTTCATTATCGCCCCCCAAATGAAGATTGTAGCGACCATAGGCTGTACCCACAAAGCCTATTTCTGCAACGTAAGAGCGGCCACATCCATTAGGGCAGCCTGTCATACGCATAATAATATTTTCCTTGCTTAAACCATGTTTATCAAGCAGGCGTTCTACTTTCGAAATCAATTCGGGCATATAACGTTGTGCTTCGGCAAGGGCTAATGGACAGGTAGGAAAAGCTACGCAGGCAATTGCATTTTTTCTTAAGGCAGATACTTCTTCAGTGTGTTGCTTAACACCAAACTGCGTTAAGATTTTATCAATGGTTTCTTTATCCTGCTCATTTATATCACTTAGTATAAGATTTTGATTAGCCGTAAATAAAAAATTTGCGCTGCCGGTTTCTGCCACGTGCAACAAAGCCGTTTTCATAGCCGCATGTTCATCGTCTAACACTCGCCCGTTTTCAACAAAAACGGTATAATACCAAAGTCCTTTATCACTTTGTTGCCAGCCATAATAATCGGTGCGCTCTACAAACTTATATTCTTTAGGCGGCTGCAATGTAAAGCCCAGTCTTTTTTCCATTTCGGCTTTAAAAACATCCACTCCCATTTTATCAACCGTGTATTTGAGGCGGGCCAATTTTCTGTCACTACGGTTACCAAAATCTCTTTGAACAGTAAGCACTTCATAAACTGCTTTCAGCGTTTTTTCTTCCGTATCCGTAAAGCCAATGACCGTTGCCAGGCGTGCATAAGTTTCTGCATTACCATGCGTGGTAGATAAGCCACCACCGATTGCAATATTGAAACCCTTTAATTCATTATTTTCTATTATGGCTATTAAACCAACATCATTGGTAAATACATCTACATCATTATTTGGCGGAATGGCAATAGCGATCTTGAATTTCCTGGGCAGGTATCGATCCTGGTACAACAGGTCTTCTTCGTCTTTTTTATCTGCCAACTTTTCTTCATCCAACCATATTTCGTAATAGGCTTTTGTTTTAGGCATTAACATCCTGCTGATCTTGTCGGCATAACCAAATATCTCTGCGTGTATTGGCGACTGTTTTGGATGAGAGCTGCATAACACATTACGGTTAATATCGCCACAGGTAGCTATTGAATCGAGCTTTGCCTGGCAAAAGGCTTGAATAGTTGGTTTAATTTTAGATTTTACCAACCCATGCAACTGTATGGTTTGCCTTGTAGTGATTTTAATAACACCAGTTGTATTTTCACCCGCAATATGGTGCATGGCAATCCACTGTTGCGGCGTAAGAAAACCACCGGGTAACCGAAGACGAATCATAAATGAATAAAGACGTTCTAATTTTTTTTCGGCTCTTTCTTCGCGACGGTCACGGTCATCCTGCTGGTACATGCCATGAAACTTTATCACCGCCTGATCCTCTTCGCTGATGGCACCGGTTATTTGATTTTGCAGACTTTCTTTAATAGTTCCGCGTAAACCATCACTCTCCTTTTTAATCTTTTCTATTGGGGATAAATTAGCTTCTTCTATCATCTCTGATATTTGATAAATTAAATATTATAAAAAGGTTTTTCGTCGTCGGCTGTTCAACCGGGAACTATTCAACCTTTGAATTTTTCTTAATAAACATCTTTTAAATACCGGCCTTCTTCTTTTAATTCCTGCAGGTATTCTGTTGCTGCTTCACTGGTTTTGTTACCATATTGACAAATGATTTGAAGCAAAGTGCTTTCGACATCTTCGCTCATTGGTTGTTTGGCACCGCATACATACAAGTAAGCGCCATTTGTTAACCAACTAAACAACTCCTGTCCTTGTTGTAGCATTTTATGTTGCACGTAAACTTTTTCTTTTTGATCGCGGGAGAAGGCTACATCAATTTTTGTGAGCACACCTGTCTCTACCCAGTTTTGAATTTCTGTCTGGTACAAAAAATCCGATACAAAATGCTGGTCGCCAAAGAACAGCCAGTTTTTTCCTGTAGCTCCCGTAGCATCTCTTTCTGCAATAAAGGAACGGAATGGAGCAATGCCGGTTCCGGGGCCAATCATGATCACCGCTTTGTCTTCTGCCGGTAATTTAAAACCGTGGTTTTTGTGTACATAAAAATTGAGAGAAGTCTCCGTACTTAGTTGCGTTAAAAAATAAGAACACAGTCCATTTTTTGTTTCCTCGTTAATGCAAAAATTATCTTTTGCAACGGTTATGTGTACTTCATCGCCGTGTGACTGGAGCGAAGAAGATATAGAATACAAACGGGGTGAAATAGTTTCAAGAATTTTAAGCACTTCATCAAATTGTTCGGTGGATTTTACCGGGTATATTTTTAAAAGATCCAGCAAATCTATCCGGGTAGATGGAATTTCCTGTTGCACAATTGATGCATATTTTTGAACTACTCTTTCTGCGAGGTAAATAATATTCAGTTTCTTTTTCAACAAATCAAAAACTGTTATTTGTTCTCCTTTATACTCAAGTGTCCTATTTGCATTTGTACCGGCAACTGCAATAATTTGTCCAACTGTACTTGCAGTATTTTCGGGCACAATACCAATGGCATCGCCAGGCTGGTAATCTAATCCGTCGGCGGCAATTTCAATATGATGCGTTTCTTTTAAAGATCCCCTGTCGTTAAGATTTAAATTAGAAATTATATTTCCACTATACCATTTTTTGCCGGTTGATTTTTTTTGAAAAAGTGTGCTTACTGTTCTTTCATTGTTAGTACTACTTAAATTTTGTAATACTTTATTGAACCATTCATCAACTTCTTCATCATAATCTACATCGCATTTTTTAATTTCTCCAATACGTGTTGCACCCAATTGTTGCAACCTTGCATCCACATCTTCACCAGCCTTGCAAAAAAGCGGGTAAGCAGTATCGCCCAGGGCCAATACGCTGTATTTTAGCTTTTCGAGTTCTAATTCATGATCGTGTATATAATTAAAGAACTTTAAAGAAGCAGCAGGTGGTTCTCCATCACCATGCGTACTCATCACAACAAAAAAATATTCTTCCTTCAACAGGTCATTTACACGGTACTGGTCTAAACTGGTGACTTTTGCATTAATGCCCGATTTTTTTGCCTTTAAGCTAAATGCAGTAGCTATTTTTTTAGAGTTGCCTGTTTCAGTTCCATATACAATAGTAATTTTATTTACCGTTGATTTTTGAGCAGTTGGCGCATCATCCTTGTCCCTCCCTGCTGTAACAATACCAGCAAGGTATCCGTTGAGCCATATCAATTCCTCTTTGCTGGATGTGGTTACCAACTCCTCCACTAATTTCATCTTTGGTAATGCTAACATGATCGTTGTTTTTCCTTTTACTAATTATACGCTTTCGGTTTTGCGTTTACCTGCTGTCATTTTTCCAGCTACGGGTTCAAAATATTCTTTAACTGAAATTGAATTAGGTAACCATTGATATTGCTGATGCAAGCCAACTACCTTACCTATAATTACAAGTGAAGGAGAAATAAATTTCCTATCCCCGATTTTTAAATGATACTCGTAAAAATTATAGATGTGAATATTTTGAACCGGTGTAGTGGCTTGTTCTACAACCGCCAACAACTTATCATTATCTATGTTATTTGCTGTTAGCTTTTCAACAACAGAACCCAGGGTTTCAGCTGACATATAAAATACCAGGGTATCATTTGTTTTTGCCAGTTCTTTCCAGTATTCCTCAGGAACCACATCGGATTTATAATAGGTTAAAAAACGTATAGCTGTTGAATAATTTCTTGCTGTTAAAGGGATTCCGCTATACGCCGCAGCCCCTAAGGCCGCCGTGATGCCAGGCACAATTTCATAAGGAATATTATGTGCAACAAGCGTTTGAAGTTCGTCGAGAATATTAGAAAAAACCGAAACATCGCCGCCTTTTAAACGTACTACTAATTTACCTTCCGCAGCATAAGATTGCAATAATGAATTGATGGTTTGCTGGGACGTTGATTTGCCTTTTCGACATTGCTTACCAACATAAATTATTTCGGCTAACGGGTTAGTATATTCACTAATAATTATTTTGCTGACAAGCCGGTCTATTAAAACCACTTCGGCTTTTTGCAGCCAGCGCAAGGCTTTTAATGTTAGCAGTTCCGGATCGCCTGGACCCGCTCCAATCAAAACCACTTTTCCTTTATTTGTTATTTGCATGTACTGAAGTATATAAAAATGAAAACCTAAAATGCTGGGTGCATTTTTATCACCACCTTTTTTATTGAAGCATACAAGCACCCACAGTTACATAGCTGGTCTGGTCTATTAAAACGGCGCCTCCATTACTTCTTAAAAAATGGTAACTATCCAGTGCAATTGGTTCCGATGTTTTAATGGTCACCCTGATGACATCATTCAGTGAAGCATGATTTGGTAAAGGCAATCTTTCCAACGTGTTGACATCAAGCTTATATTCAATGGCACGTATGGAAGCTTTTACCACGCGGCTGTTATGCTGCAATAAATATTTATTACCCACCTCAAGTGGCAATGTATCCATCCAGCAGATCAATGCTTCAAATTCATTTTGCAACTTTGGAAGATCATCACTTTTAACTATTACATCTCCGCGACTGACGTCTACATTTTCTTTAAGATGAAGGATGATACTTTGGGGTGCAAAAGCTTCTTCTACTTTTTTGCCACCAACTTCTATTGCAGCTATCTCGGTTTCAATTCCGGAGGGAAGTACAGTAACTGCTTCTCCAACTTTATATATTCCACTTGTAATTCTGCCGGCATAACCACGGTAATCGTGTAAGTTTTCTGACTGGGGCCGTATTACATATTGAACAGGGAAGCGTCCGTGTTGCAGATCTATGTCACGTTCTACTTCAATATTTTCTAATACATTCAGTAAAGTATCGCCATCGTACCAGGGCATATGTATTGATGGATCAACTATGTTATCTCCTTTCAATGCGCTGATGGGTATATAAGTAACATCCTTTAGATTTAAGGCCACTGCCACTTTGGAAAAATCGATTACTATGTTGTTGTAAACATCCTGCGAATTACCTACCAGGTCCATTTTATTGATGGCAACAATAACATGCGGCATATTGAGCAACGAAGCAATGATTGAATGGCGGCGGGTTTGTTCTACCACTCCATTGCGTGCATCTACTAAAATAATGATGCATTCACTATTTGAAGCGCCGGTTACCATATTGCGTGTGTACTGTATATGCCCTGGTGCATCGGCTATAATAAACTTGCGTTTTGGCGTAGAAAAATATTTGTACGCTACATCAATGGTAATGCCTTGTTCTCTTTCGGCACGCAAACCGTCGGTAAGCAATGCCAGGTCGAGAGAGCCGTCTTGCTTATTCCTGTTTTGCCTTTCCAGTGCTTCCAACTGGTCTACTAAAATATTTTTGCTATCATATAAAAGCCTTCCTATCAGCGTACTTTTTCCATCGTCTACACTACCAGCTGTTATAAATCTTAAAATATCCATGTAATGATTTTTTTTATTTTTCTTCCCTCTTTCCTCAAAAGGAACTAAACGAATTAATTTTTTAAGGCTGTTTTTTTAGAAGTAACCATTTTTTTTTCGGTCTTCCATTGCCGCTTCGGATACGCGGTCATCAATTCTTGTTTCGCCCCGCTCACTTGTTCTTGTTGCTGTAATTTCATTGATGATGTCGTCTATTGCGGTTGCATTGCTTTCAACAGCTGCTGTACAAGTCATATCGCCAACAGTGCGGTACCGAACTTTTTTTGTTACAATGCTGTCTCCCTGATCTATTCGTACAAATTCAGAAACAGCCACCAACTGTCCATCATGTTCGAGAACCTCTCTTTCGTGCGAAAAATAAATGGAAGGAAGGGGAATATTTTCTCTTCTTATGTAATTCCAAACGTCCAGTTCCGTCCAGTTACTTATAGGGAAAACACGAACATTTTCACCTTTGTGTATTTTACCGTTGTAGGTATTCCATAATTCAGGCCGCTGCCTTTTTGGATCCCACTGCCCAAATTCGTCGCGTACAGAAAATACTCTTTCTTTGGCTCTTGCTTTTTCTTCATCTCTGCGAGCTCCACCAATGCAACAATCAAATTCAAATTCTTCTATGGTATCCAGTAGCGTGAATGTTTGTAAAGCATTACGGCTTGCAAACTTTCCTTTGGGTTCAGTAAGTTTTTTTAATTTAATAGTGTCTCCTACATTGCGAACGATCAACTTCTCACCTATTTCACTCGCCAAACGATCTCTAAATTCGAGGGCTTCCGGAAAGTTGTGACCTGTATCAATATGTACCAATGGAAAAGGAAATTTGCCAGGACGAAAAGCTTTTAATGCAAGGTGAACTAGGGTAATTGAGTCTTTTCCACCACTGAATAACAAAGCAGGCTTTTCAAACTGCCCTGCCACTTCGCGAAAAATGTGTATGGCTTCTGCTTCCAACTGGTCCAAATAATCTAAATGATATTTATTCATATCCAAATCTTTTAAATGCTTATTAATTAGTTGTGGCGGGCACATGCAGCCCACATTCTTTTTTACTGGCGTCTTCCCACCACCATCTTCCGGCTCTAAAATCTTCACCAGGCTTTACTGCCCTTGTACATGGTGCACAGCCAATGCTTATAAAACCCCGGTCATGTAAAACATTGTAAGGAACATTGTTTTGTTTTACATAATCAATCACTTCTTCACTTGTCCAATGCAGTAAGGGATTGTATTTAATGATTTTATTTACATCGTCCCATTCAATTATTTCATGGGTTTTCCTTAGTGGAGAATGTTCTGCCCGCAAACCTGTAATCCAAACCGATTGGCCAGCTAATGCTCTTTGTAAAGGCTCAACTTTTCGTATAAAGCAACAAGACTTTCGCAGTTCAACTGATTCATAAAAAGCGTTGGGACCATTTTCGTTTACAAAACTTTCTATTTCATCTGTTCTTGGAGCGAAGGATTTGATTTTCAAACCATATTGATCATTGGTGCGGCTCCAAACATTGTATGTTTCCGAAAACAGCCGGCCCGTATCTAAAGTGAAAATGAAAATTCCTTTGGTGTTTTTTTCAACCAGGTCGGTAATTACCTGGTCCTCAAAACTGAAACTTGTTGAAAAGGCAACCTTGGCGGGAAAGGTGTCCGTTAACAACTGCAAAGTCTTTTCTATGCTCAAAGAGGTAGATAAATTTTGCAAGAATTCGATCTTATTTTTCAAAAATTCATCCATAAAATGTTTGAGGATTAGGCAGTGGAAATGAGACCAAATATAAATCAAAAATCTTTAGTCTACATGTTTTGTAGACTTTTTGATTTAATTCACTTTTTGCTAATTTCTTGCCGCTCTTCCGCTTTCGTGGTTTCAACTATATCTTTGAATGCCTGAGGCACTACCTCATCATATAAATAAAAATGCTAACTGAAAAAAAGTGGGATTGGGAAATAGGAACAAAAACCAGGTGGACCTGGAATTTCAGCCATCTATATAATTACAGGCATTTATTAGGCAATCTTGTAAAGAAGGAATTTCTTTTAAATTACCAACAAACCATTTTAGGACCTTTATGGATTCTATTTCAGCCCCTGCTGACCTTGGTAACTTACTTGTTGGTTTTTAATAAACTCATCGGTATTCCTGTAGGAAATAATTTGCCTCCTGTATTATTTTATTTTTCAGGAATCATCCTCTGGAGTTTTTTTAATGACAGCTTTTCCGGAACTGCAGGCACTTTTATAAATAATATCCACATTTTTAGCAAGGTTTACTTTCCCCGAATCATCATGCCTGTTGCATTGATCATAAACCAGTTTCTGCGTTTGTGCATTCAACTCTTGTTATTAATATTACTGATCACTTATTATACCTTATTTCAAAATCTGGATCTGGATTTTAGCTTAACTACCTTAGGCGTGCCGGTGGCCGTTTTTTTTGTTGGACTTTTAAGTTTGAGTATAGGACTTATTTTTTCCGTACTTACCGCTAAATACCGCGATATTGGAAATTTTGTTGCCGTAGCCATCCGTTTATTGATGTTTATTACGCCGGTAATCTATCCTTTATCTGCAATTAAAAAAGAATTACACTGGATTGTAAATTTAAACCCGCTTGCACCTTTGTTCGAATTGTTCAGGTTGGGCTTATTTGGAACAGGCATTGTTTCATTTGAACAATTTTTATACAGTGCGGTGTTTACGCTAATAGCACTTGTGTTAGCATTATATTTATTCCAAAAAGAAGGCAGCAAATTAATTGATGTTGTCTAAAACAAAATATGTCAGAAGTAGTTATTGAAGTACAAGACCTTTCTAAATTATACAAGCTCGGCTCCATAAGCACAGGGTCTTTTCGGCAGGACCTTCAATACCTCTGGAATAAAACTATTTTAAAAAAAGACAGTCCGTTTTTCCAGGAACAACAAGAAATAGCCGAAAAAAATAACCAGGTAATTTGGGCGTTAAGAAATATAAATTTTGAATTGAAGCAAGGTGAAGCTTTAGGAATTATTGGATCGAATGGTTCCGGAAAATCTACCTTACTGAAAATCATTTCGCGTATTGTTCAACCAACTACAGGTTTGGTACGTGGTAAAGGAAAAGTGAGTAGCATTTTAGAAGTAGGTACAGGATTTCATGCGGAACTTTCTGGAAGAGAAAACATTTTTAATAGCGGCTACATCCTTGGAATGAACAAACAAGAAATCAAAAGCAAGTTTGATGAAATTGTTTCTTTTTCAGGCATTGAAAAGTTTATTGATACACCAGTGAAAAGATATTCATCTGGCATGTATGTACGTTTAGCTTTTTCGGTTGCAGCGCATTTGGAACCTGACATTTTAATAGTCGATGAAGTATTGGCTGTTGGTGATGCAGATTTTCAGAAAAAATGCATGGGTAAAATGAAAGAAGTTTCAAACCAAAAAGGACGTACTATACTTTTCGTTAGCCATAATATGCCTGCAGTAACAAATTTGTGTACAACTGCCATATGGCTTAAAGAAGGAAAAGTTTTGGAGCAGGGTACACCCAAAGATGTTGTGCATAGTTATGTTAGCAGTTCGAAAGAAGACCAGCCAAAGTATAATTGGGATGACGAGGAAACTGCGCCTGGCAATGAAATAGTGAAACTAAAAAGTGTAAAGGTTTTTCCAAAAAATGGAGAAAATTATATTACAGTTCAAACACCCATACAACTGGATGTAGAGTTTTGGTGCCTGCAGGAGGACTTTGACATTAATGTAAATGTTAGGTTGCTTACAGGTAATGGAGAATGTGTTTTTGACCTGGGTTCGCCAACTATAAAAGCTGAAAAAGGTGTGTTGGCATTAACAGATGTAATACCTGGAAATTTATTAAACAATTCCAGTTATAGTATATCGTTAACTGTTGTTAAAAATAATTCTTCGCCCATTTTTGAATTTTCTGAATGTATCAGTTTTGAAGTTGAAGACATTCGGGATGGTATTTATTATTTTGGCACATGGCCGGGTATAATTCGACCACCTGTCGATAGCTTATTATATGTAAAAGAGGCCTTTTAAATTTATGGCAACCGCGGTTTTAGATTTAGAAATTACAAATTTACCCGAACAAATAACGGGTTTGAATGCCTATACAAAAGCATTTGTTTTAATAAGGTATAAGGGTAAGCCTATTGGCAAAACAACCCTTCCAGTTGTAGATGGAAAAATTCAAACAAGAATTTCTTTCAATCAATTATTTACCGCCATAGAGGCACCATTATATACAAGGTGGTTACACGATTATCTTGAATGGGATGAGAGAAATTCAGATGATTTCATTCCTCCAAAAGCATCAGTTGTTATTTGTACACGCGACAGAACAGATGATTTGAAACGATGCCTTGATGCATTATTGCAAATGCCTGACGATGGGCAGGAAATTGTTGTTATTGATAATGCACCAACTACTGACGCCACTAAACTTTTGGTAGAAAATTATATAGGTGTACGTTATGTATGCGAAAAAAATCCTGGTCTTGACTTTGCCAGGAACCGGGCACTAATAGAAGCAAAAAATGAAGTTGTTGCTTTTACCGATGATGATGCAACGCCGGACCCAAATTGGTTACGGGCTTTATTAAAAAACTTTGATAGTCCACTCGTGATGTGTGTTACCGGCATGACAATGCCTTTGGAATTAGAAACCGCAGGTCAGGAAGCATTTGAAAAATACAGTCCATTTGGAAAAGGCTTCGAACGAAAAGTCTATACCAATGCAAACTCAAATCCCTTAAGTACTGGACAGGTAGGCGCTGGGGCAAACATGGCAGTGCGAAAATCAGTTTTAGAAAATGTTGGATTATTTGATGAATCCCTTGATGCAGGGACACCTACACAATCAGGCGGCGATCATGAATATTTTACCCGCATTCTTTTAAAGGGATACCAGATTGTTTATGAGCCCGAAGCTTTAAGCTGGCACCGCCATAGGAGAACAATGGAGGAAACCAAAAAAGCAATTAAAGGATATGGTATTGGTGTTTATGCATTTTGGACAAGGACTTTATTTGTGGAAAGAGAATTAGGAATAATAAAACTACCCTACGGATGGTTTATACATTCCCAACTTCCAAACATTGCAAAGTCAATTTTACGTCGGAAAAATGCGCAACCACTTTCTTTATTGATAGCCGAATTACACGGCTGTTTATTAGGCCCGTGGGCTTATTTTAAATCGCGTAGAAAATTAAAACGAAAGCGTTTAATTGCATGATCAATACACCAGTTAGTATAATCATTCCTTCTCATAACCGTGCGGCTTCGTTAAATAGGTTATTAGACAAATTGGGTACCCAATCCTACCCTGCCACGCTTATGCAAGTAATTGTTGTTGCTGATGGCTGTAAGGATCATACGGTTTCTATGTTGAAAGATTATAAACCTGAATTCAAACTTGATTACATTGAAATGCCAGGTAGCGGAGCGGCTATTGCAAGAAATAAAGGTGCCGCATTAGCCATAAACCCTATACTTATTTTCCTTGATGATGATATTGATCCTTCAAATGATTTGGTAAAAGCACACGCCGAGGAACATACAATTGAAAACCGTGTAGTAATTGGTTATTTACCACTTGCTGTATCCAAAAAACCAGATTTCTATCATCATACTTTAATCGCATGGTGGGAAGGAAAATTCCAACAAATGTCCAGCAGAGGATATAGATTTAATTATGAAGATTTAATAAGTGGCAATTTTTCAATTAGCCATGAATTATTTAAAAAAGTAAACGGCTTCGATACTTCCTTTCGTTGCAGGGAAGATTATGAATTGGGCATGCGCCTGATTAAATCAAATGCCGAATTTATTTTTTCAAGAAAAGCATGGGGTTATCACCGCGACGAAGTAACCAATTTAGATCGGTCTCTTGTTAGAAAAAGAGATGAAGGAAAAGCAGACATACAATTTTGGAAGTCGCACCCCGACATGCCCACGTACATTCAAAATCTTTACAGTACAAACAGGTATACTTTCCTCAATTCGAAGTACATGTTTTTTATCATAAACATGCCGGCAATCACCGATCTATTTGCCAAAATCCTCCGGCAATTAATGGGCATATTTGAAAAATTGAAACTACGTAGGGAATGGAAAAAAATTAATTATAAGCTTCATTTATATTGGTACACAAAAGGCATTTTAGATGAATTACACAACCAAAAGAATTTAAATGACTATTTAAATTTTAAACCAACCGCGAAAGAAGAAAATGCGGAATTTGAAATTGATTTAAAACATGGTTTACAAAAGGCCGAACAATTATTAGATAAAGTTCGCCCATCAAGCATTAAAATAAAATTTGGTTACCAGGAAATAGGTTCTGTACGTCCAAAACCAGGTTTTGAAAAGTTAAGTGGTAAACATTTACGTAAAATTCTGGCAAATGAACTTTCATATCCATTATTGAAATCTTTAGCCTTCAATCAGATCATTTCCGGTAATGGCAAAATTAATAGTGTAGATTTTCAAAATTCGACTGTCACTAAAATTTAACGGGTTTCATTCAGAAGATCAAAATCTAAAGTTTACCTTAAAAATAATTTCTACTGATGCAAAATATTACAGATGAAGATTTTAAATTACTGAACAGCGAACTCTCAGACCTAAGAGAAAGACTTAGTAAATATGAACTTGGCTGGCCTCCAGGTCACTTTTATTCGCCTTTGCCCGATTTAGAAATAGTAAAAAAAACGGAACATAAAATTTGGAAGGAATTAAATAACGAAGTAAAAGGAATTGACCTTAGAGAAAAGCAACAACTTGAATTACTGCGCAACATTTCTCATTATTACCATCAGCAACCATGGCAAGATGAAAAAAAGGATGACTTAAGATATTATTTTTTCAACCCAAATTTTACATACGGTGAATCACTGATACTTTTTGGAATGATCATGCACCTTAAACCCAAAAATATTATTGAAATTGGCTCGGGTTATTCCTCTTGTGTTACACTCGATACTAACGAATTGTTTTTCAATAATTCCATTTCGCTAACGTTTATTGAACCATACACTGAACTATTAATTTCACTATTAAAGCAAGGTGATAGGGATACAATTTCAATTATTGAAAGCGATTTGCAGGATGTTGATACAAATATCTATTCTTCGCTTAAAAACGGAGATATTTTATTCATCGATTCAACACACGTAGCCAAAATTGGAAGCGATGTCAATCACATTTTTTTTGAAATTTTACCCCAATTAAATAGCGGGGTTTATATTCATTTTCATGATATTTATTTTCCTTTTGAATATCCAAAAAATTGGGTTTACCAGGGAAGAGCATGGAATGAAGCTTACTTATTAAGAGCCTTCTTACAAAACAATGATCAATTCGAAATCGTTTTATTTAATTCTTTTATAGGCAACTTTCATAAACCAATGCTTGAACAAATAATGCCACTAGCTGCCAAAACACCCGGGTCAAGCATCTGGCTCAGAAAAAAATAATTAAGTTAGTAGTACCCAATGAAAGTTTTAGAATTAGATATAAGCCAAAAGATTCCATCAATACCATTTGAAGATGGATATGAACATTATTATGCTTTAATAAAAAACAAAAATCATCCGCTGGGTTGGCTTTATTTTAAACAAACTGATGATGCCTATATTTCAGCTGAAGAAGTTGAAGAATTAATCAAACAAAGAATTGGTTATCCAATGATCAGGGAAATGTTCATTGAATCTGTGAACGTTCAACAAAAGGAAAATTTGCAACAGGAACCTATTAGCGTAGTTGTTTGTACCCGCAATCGTACATCTTATTTAAAAAATTGTTTGCATGCATTAATGAATCTTGATTACCCTGATTACGAAATTATTGTTGTTGACAATGCACCGAGTAACGACGAAACTTATGAATATGTTTCAAAGCTTCCTGTAAAATATGTACTCGAAAAGAGACCTGGGTTAGACTGGGCGAGAAACATGGGAATTAAAGAAGCAAAAAACGGCATTGTTGCTTTCACAGATGACGATGCTTTGGTTGACAACCAATGGCTGCAGGAAATTTCCAGGGCATTTGCAAATAATGAAGTAATGGCTGTTACAGGCTTTGTAGCGCCGGCCGAATTAGAAACAGGTGCACAACGCTTATTTGAAATAGGCTATGGTGGTATGGGTCACGGTTTTATAAAACGGGTTTTAAGGAACACTGATTTAACAGATAACCAGCTTATTTGGGCGAGCAATTTTGGTGTGGGTGCAAATATGGCTTTCCGCAAAGATGTATTTCAAAATATCGGCGAATTTGATGTAGCCGACAATCTCGTCGAACGGCCGCTCGCCATGAGCGATGACATTCTCGAGA
>JAKFCI010000500.1:0-7264 GCA_036676725.1 Chitinophagaceae bacterium | reverse complement strand
TATAAATCAATTAAATCAAAATTATTTAACCTATATGCAATAAAGTATGAAAGTCCCCGTTACAATAAAACTTAAAATAAGGTTGTTGCAAATGAAAAAAAATAATACTAACCTTGTGTTGCCAATAATCGCTAAATCATATATTTGTCCAATACCCCCGAGTATGAAAATGAAAAACCACTACATCACCCTTATCGCCCTTGCTTCCTTGTCGTTAGCAAGCTGCGGTATCCTTGGTAAAAAAGATAAAGGCAGTAGCCTGCCGAACGATGGGCAGTTGCACGGAGTTGCACCTGGCGGTCGTTATATCTTGCCTAAGCCTCCCGGAATGGTTTACATTCCTCAGGGAACCTTTCACATGGGACCAAGTGACGAAGACCCAGCTTATGCATTTAGTGCCCGTAACCGTTCTGTGTCAATCAGCGGTTTCTGGATGGATGCAACAGAAATTACCAACAACGAGTACCGCCAGTTCACCAATTGGGTTCGTGATTCTATCACAGCCAAAAAGATGGGCTATGTAAAAAGCGGCTCAGATGGTAATGAGTATGTTGACTGGGCTAAAATGAAAACCATTAAATGGAATGACCCTAAGGTTATTGAACAACTAGGTCAAACCGATTTGATCCTTTCTCCTGAAGACCGTGTTTTTGGTAAGAAAGAGATTGATGCCTCTAAACTGATCTTTCATTCAGAAACATTTGACCTGAAAGAAGCAGCTAAAAGAGAAAACGCCGGTAAGCCACGTTCAACCTTTATTGTAAAGAAAGATACCCGTATCTATCCTGATACTTTAGCCTGGATTCGTGATTTCTCTTATTCGTACAACGAACCAATGACTAAAAGATATTATGCACACCCCGCTTTTGGAAATTACCCTGTAGTAGGTGTAAACTGGCAGCAGGCAAATGCATTTTCTGAGTGGAGAACGCATTTATTAAATTCCTGGTTAGATGGAAAGAAAAGAGCACAGGAGTCTGATTTCCGTCTTCCGACTGAAGCACAATGGGAATACGCTGCCCGTGGTGGTCGTTCTCAATCTATGTTTCCTTGGGGTAACTATTACCTGAGAAACAAAAAAGGCTGCTTATTAGCCAACTTTAAGCCTGGACGCGGTAACTATCCTGAAGATGGTGGTTTCTATACTGTTCGTGCTGATGCATATTGGCCAAATGATTTTGGTTTATATTGCATGTCAGGCAACGTTGCAGAGTGGACTTCATCTATATATTATGAAGGTTCTTATACTTTCCAACATGATATGAACCCGGATGTACGCTGGAATGCGAAAGATTCTGATCCCCCCAAAATGAAACGTAAAGTAATTCGTGGCGGAAGCTGGAAAGATGTAGGTTATTACCTGCAAACCGGAACCCGTACTTACGAATACCAGGATTCAACTAAATCATATGTTGGTTTCCGTACCGTAATTGATTTACCAGCTCAACAAGGTAAAGGACGCCGTTAACATTCAAACTAAATATTAAAATACTGAGGCTTGCTTCCTAAAAGAAGCTTGCCTCTTATTCTCTTCGCTAAAATTTTTTAAACCAATCATTCTAATAAAAACAATTTTATGGCAGTTGTCATTCCTCCTAAAGTAAGTAAATACGTAGATGTAGCCGTTTCATTTGGTGCCGCCCTTGTAATCTGGGGTGCTTTAAGAAAAATAACCCACGCTTCTGATGCAGATTTCTGGTTGTTTTTCGGTCTAACAACCGAGGCTGTAATCTTTGCTCTATACGGTGTTTTATATATAATTTACCCTGCAGAAAAGGGTAGTGCTCATAGTGAAGAAGTTGCATTTTCGGGCGACAGCTCAATGCGTTCAATGGATAAGGCTTTAATGGAAGCCGATATTACTCCAGCAAACCTTAATCGTTTGGGTGAGAATTTTAAGAAATTAAATTCTACCATCACAAATATGAATGATGTTACTGATGTTGTAGCTGCTACAGGCGACTATACAGCTAAAACACGTGAAGTAACAATGGCATTATCCCAGGTTAAAGATGCCTATGTAGGAGCAGCAAATTCAGTTGGTGCATTTAATTCTGCTTCAGAAAGTGCAAAAATATTCCATGATCAAATGCAGGTAATGACTAAAAATATGTCATCCCTAAACACGATCTACGAATTAGAGTTACAGGAAAGCAACAACCATTTAAAAGCTTTAAACAGCTTTTATGGCAGATTGACTGAAACTTCTAACGCTATGCTGAACAGTGCAGATGATGCAAAAAAAGTTCAAGAGCAAATTGGCAGTTTAGCAAACAACCTGGGCCGTTTAAATGGCATCTATGGTAATATGTTAAGCGCAATGCAAGGCCGTAATTAATTCCGGCAAAAAAACCAGAACTATTTTAACAACGACTCCTAAATTTTTGAAAAGATATGGCACTACCTAAAGAGCCGCGGCAGAAGATGATCAATATCATGTACTTGGTATTGACCGCACTGCTTGCATTAAACGTATCTGCCGAAATTCTGAATGCCTTTAGAACGGTAGATAATAGTTTGATCGGCACCAACAAGCAGATCAATTTATCAACAGAACAAATACTTACTTCACTAAACGAAAAAAGAAGTGACCCGGCTTCTGCTGCAAGAGCCAATGTTTGGTTCCCAAAAGCAGAACAGGCAAAAGCCTATAGTAAAGAAATGTTCGATTATATCCAGGGCTTAAGGGTCCGGATTTTAAAGGATGCCGGATTTGATCCTGCTAAGAATGGAGATTCATCTTTTAAAGCAGACAACCTTGACATCGCTACCCGTATCATGGTAGAAGAAGGTGAAGGAAAGAAATTGCAGAAAAAGCTTGAAGAATACAAGCAAAAAATGTTAGCTATCGATCCACTGATCGCTTCAGAATTTAAAAATTCTTTACAGATCAATACTTCGGTGCCTGAAACACAAGACAAATCTAACAAAACATGGGAAGGTGCTTATTTTAGAATGGTACCTACCGTAGCGGCTATTACCATTTTAAGTAAATTTCAAAATGATGTTAAAACATCTGAGAATAAAGTTGTTTCGTTTGCCCATGAGCAAGTTGGTAAAGTAACCGTGCGTTTCGATACCTATACTGCTATTGTTGGTCAAAGTTCTAACTACGTAATGCCAGGTCAGGAAATTGAAATTATGGCGGGAGTAGGTGCTTTTAGTAAAGCAGCGCAACCACAGATTACAATAAATGGACAAGGTGCGGCGTTAGGTGAAGATGGAGCAGCCCGCATGAAGTTAGCTGGTGGTGGAATTGGAAGCCATAGTGTGCCAATTACCATCAGGTATGTTGACCAGGAAGGAAAGCCACAAACAATCACAAAAACTGTTGAATATACAGTTGGACAATCGAATGCTTCCATCGCCTTAGATAAAATGAACGTACTATATGCAAATATTGATAATCCTGTAACAGTTGCTGCCAGCGGTGGTGGTGATGATAAAGTGCAGGTTTCTATCAGTGGCGGCGGGGGTTCATTACGTAAGGTTGGACCTGGAAAATACATTGCCCGTGTTGCAAACGTAACTGATGATTGTAAGATCACGGTTTCAGTTGATGGTAAAGTTGCCGGCGTTTCTCAATTCCGTGTACGTACCATTCCTGACCCGGTTGCAACTGTTGGTGGTCGTGCAGCAGGTGATAATGTAAATGCAGGTGAATTCAGATCCCAGGCGGGTGTAGGTGCTTACATAAAAGATTTTCCTTTTGATTTAAAATATTCAGTAACCGGGTTTACGATTTCTGCAGATACAGATGATGGCGACATTGCCGAAGCTGCTGTGCAGGGAAATACCTGGAATGCAAATGCGCAAAGAATTGTTAGAGGTGTAAAACCAGGTCAACTGGTGACTATCGACAATATTCGTGCAATTGGACCTGATGGAAGAACAAGGAAGTTACCTTCTTTACTTTATTACATTAAATAAAAAACAGGTTGTATAATGAAAAACCGTATCATAAAAATTAGTTTGCTTTTTGTTTTTGTGGCAGCAATTGCTACCGAAGCAGATGCGCAGCGTACTCCACGGAGACGTACGACTAATACCCAAACAAATCCAACAAATCCTCCTCCTGAAACACAACAAACTAACGATACGCGTCAACCATCAGGTTATAATCCATATGGTAATGTGCCTATTGAACAAGCAGCTCCTGCAGAAGGAGGCTATAATGATTCCGCTATAAAGAAATCATTACGCCCCGATGCTGCTTTTGATAAAAGTTTCATCAACGATCGTACGCCTTTACCTTACGAGCATTTAAGAGTAGATGATGCCCTTTTTGCTGAAAAGGTTTGGCGGGAACTTGATCTGCGTGAAAAAATGAATATGCCTTTCCGTTATAGGGCTGAAGATGATAATGGCGACCAGCGTTTTATTAGCATGTTATTGCAAGCTGTAAAAAGCGGAGCTGTAACAGCTTTTGCTGACGACAGGTTTACCACACCTTTAGGAACTCCTGAAATTGGACAGTTAACTGCCGGTGGAACACCCGATACTTCTGCAGTACGTGATGTAAATGACCCAAACAAAATCGTTAAGTATGTTGTTTCAACAACTTCTTTTGATCCTGAATCAGTATTAAAGATCCGTATTAAGGAAGAGTGGGTTTTTGACCGCGAAGCCAGCCGCATGTTTGTACGTATATTAGGAATTGCTCCTTTAAAAACATCTTTTCTTCCTAATGGACAGGAGAGAGGACAAGTTCCAATGTTCTGGGTTTACTATCCAGACTTACGTCCAACACTTGCTAAATTCGAAGTGTACAATCCAAAGAATATGGGTAACAGCCGTATGACATGGGAAGAACTTTTTGAAAGCCGCATGTTTGCCAGCTACATTATTAAATCAACTTTAGATAATCCGTTTAACAGAACAGTACGCCAGGTTATTAAAGACCCAATACTTGCTTTGTTAGAAGGTGATAACATTAAAGAAAGAATTTTTAATTACGAACAAGATCTTTGGTCGTATTAATAAATGTTTTTGAAAATGAAAATCCCGCTTTGTAAGCGGGATTTTTTTATGCGTGGGTATGCGAAAATTATTTTGAAAATACCTTACAATACATACAGAAAGTACACATTTAAAATGTATTTTTACCACGGTTTTTCATAGGATATTGGATTTTAAAAACGGGGCTGAATTTCTATTCTGGCCCCTTTTCTTTTTATACCTATTCTTCCGATTCAAAGTAGGCTTTTACAATTTTTGCTTTCGATACACCAATTACTTTCGACAGTTCTTCCAATGATTGCTGGCGAACACCGGTGACAGATCGAAATGTTTTTAAAAGTTGATTTGCTGTACCCTCACCAATGCCCCTGATTTCTTCCAGTTCGTTTTTAAATGTACCGCTGCTGCGCTTTTTACGGTGAAAGTTTACACCAAAGCCATGTACCTCGTCTCGAATTCTGCGTATTAATCGATGGCTGGCACTGTCATACGGGAGTTTAAGCGACTGCTGGTCCCCAACAAAAAATAATTCTTCCTCATTTTTTGCCAACCCAACTAGAGTCATTCTTCCATTTAAGTTTAGCTCTACTATTGCCTCTTGCGCTGCATTTAGCTGCCCCTTTCCGCCATCAATAATCACCAATTGCGGGAAGGGTTCGCCTTCTGCCGATAGCCGTTTATACCGGCGATAAACGGCTTCTTTCATTGAAGCAAAATCATTTATTCCAACCACGGTCTTCACATTAAACAAGCGGTAATCTTTTTTACTTGGTTCCCCATTTTTAAAACAAACCATTGCAGATACAGGGTAGCTGCCCTGGAAATTTGAGTTGTCAAAACATTCAATATGCACAGGAACTTGAGTTAATTGCAAGTCATCTTTTATTTGCAGCAAAACATTGTATTTGTCTGCGTTTTTAACGCCGAGGCGCAACCGTTCTTTATTTCTTAATTCATTAATAAAATACTGCACGTTCTTTTCAGAAAGATCAAGTAATTTTTTCTTGTCTCCGCCTTTTGGAATGGTAACCGCTATGCCCGGTTCATCATATTCTATAGTGAAGGGAACTACAATTTCTTTTGCATCACTATTAAAAGTGGTGCGTAATTGCCCAATTGTAAATGAAAGTATTTCTTCAATTGTTTCATCTAATTGGGCTTCTACTTTAATTGTTTTTGTTTGAATGATTGTGCCGCCTTGTAACATTAAATAGTTGACGTAGGCAACCGTATTTTCCTTTAAAATGTAAAATACATCAAGGCTTTCCACCGATGTATTAATGACTATGGAACGTGACTGGTAATTTTCCAGGTATTGAATTTTTTTATGTGTCAGGCTTGCTTTTTCAAATTGCATCGATTCGGCATAACCTTTCATCTCGCTTTTAAAATGTTGAAATACAGGAGATAGATTACCACGTAATAAATTTTTTACCTGGTTAATGTTCTCATTATAATCACTTAAAGATTGGTGCCCTTCGCAAGGTCCTTTGCAATTGCCCAAATGATATTCAAGGCAAACTTTAAATTTGCCTTTTTCAATATTTTTTTCTGTGAGGTTAAGCGGGCAGGTGCGTAGGGGAATGGTACGTTTAATAAAATTCAATAGATCTCTTACTTTGTTTACCGAAGTATAAGGACCAAAGTATTGCGAACCGTCATCTATTTTTTGCCTGGTAAGGTAAACTCTTGGAAAAGATTCATTTTTAATTACAATGTAAGGATAGGTTTTATCGTCCTTCAGGTTAATATTAAATAGTGGCTGGTATTGTTTGATCAGGGAATTTTCGAGTAAGAAAGCATCCTGTTCTGAGTTGACAATTGTAAACTCGATCTTACAAATGCGTTTTACCAGTTCATGCGTTTTATAACTACCCAGCGTTTTATTAAAATACGAACCTACCCGCTTACGGATGTTCTTTGCTTTGCCAACATAAAGCAGGCTGCCATTTACATCGTAATATTTATAAATGCCGGGCAAGCCAGGCAATGTTGCAGTAATATTTTGAAATTCAGCATTCGTCATTATTCTAAAACTCCCAACTTAATCGGATGAACTTTCGTTCCAAACTAATTTTAGTGTGTGTATTTTATCAGCGATATTCTTTTTTTGAACGATTGTTACCACCTGGAATCCTTTGTCTACATTCCAGGTCATTCTTTTTTGAATGGTGCTGTCGTTATTATCTAATAGTTGATCAATAAAAATGGACTTTACTTCATCGCCTGAAACTTCGTTTGCTTTAATGATCACTTCCTGTCTTCTTATTTCTGCATCCTGTTCTTTCGGTGTATAATTCAATAT